>CANRCU010000128.1 GCA_947629215.1 uncultured Clostridia bacterium | reverse complement strand
CTGCGGTTCGCCCATGCCGATGATGACGGGCGTAGACTTCGACGCCATAGCAGAGGAAATAGAAAACCGCAGCGGCATACGCACTTTTGCATTTCATACAAACGGCACTCACTCATATTTAAGAGGCTCATCAGAGGCTTTTCTTACAATAATAAAAGAATATGCCCACGAGCTGCCCAAAATAAAAAACGGTATAAATATCCTTGGCGCAACACCGCTTGATTTTTCAATAAACGGCTCTGTCGGCAGTATAAAAAAACTGCTTTGCGAAAACGGTTTTGAGATAGTTTCCTGTCTTGCTATGGATTCATCTCTTGACGACATAAAAAAAGCAGCCTCGGCGGAAGTCGATCTTGTAATATCCTACAGCGGGCTTGCGGCTGCCGAGTATATGCAAAAAAAATTTGGTATACCCTATATCTGCGGCGTACCCTTTGGTAAAAAATTTTCCGAAATACTTATAGAAAAATTGAGAAACAAAAAAACTTCCTTCCCTTGCGCCGAAAGAGAAACCTCCGAAAACGGCATTTATATCATAGGCGAAGGCATTTCTGCGGGTTCTCTTGCGGCTGCGGTCAAGCTTGAAACGGGCAAAGACACAAAAGTTATCTGCCCCCTCGATCATACGTCTGAGATGCTTGCAGACAGCGATTCGGATTTTTATGCCGAAGAAGATATAGAACAGCTTCTTACGGAAAACCACCCCGCAGGCGTTATAGCGGATACGCTTTATGAATTTATCGTTCCGACTGATATGCCTTTTTACAGCCTGCCCCACTTTGCCTTTTCGGGCAGATGTTACAAACGATTCATACCAAATCTGATAAACAAAGACCTGACCGACTGTGTAAGTCCGCCTCTTTGGCGGTAAGCGCTTACTTATTTCCTAAAATATCATTAAAGGAGTTTTGATATGATAAAATTAGCAATTTACGGCAAAGGCGGTATCGGCAAATCCACCTGCACCGCAAATCTTGCCGCAGCTTTCGCCATGCTTGGCAAACGTGTTATACAAATAGGCTGTGACCCAAAGGCGGATTCCACTATCAATCTTCTTGGCGGAATACCGCTGACGCCCGTTATGAATTATCTGCGTGAGCATGACGACGAGCCTGATTCCATAGAAGAGATCTCAAAAATAGGTTTCGGCAATATTCTATGCATAGAAACGGGCGGACCGACTCCGGGGCTTGGCTGCGCAGGCAGAGGTATAATAAATACATTTTCCCTTCTTGAAGAATTGGAGCTTTTTGAAAAAATAAACCCCGATGTTGTGCTTTACGATGTACTTGGCGATGTGGTCTGCGGCGGTTTTGCGGCGCCCATACGCGAGGGTTATGCTTCGGAAGTACTTATTGTTACCTCCGGTGAAAAAATGGCGCTCTATGCGGCAAATAACATAAACAGCGCCGTCAAAAATTTTGAAGACAGAAGTTACGCCCGTGTGCGGGGTATTATAATGAACCGCCGCAATGTCGAGGGCGAAGAAGAAAAAATACGTGCATTTGCAGACGGCGCAGGTCTTGAAATAATAGCCGATATACCGCGTTCAGCCGATATAATAAAATATGAAGACATGGGCAAGACCGTCATAGAAGGCGATCCCGAATGCGAAACGGCAAGAAGATTCACGGAACTTGCAAAAAAACTTTTAAGTGAGGACAAGGCAAATGACTGATGCATTTTATATAACGGCAAAAGAGCTTGCAAACGGCGGTCTTGACAATATGCCGGACGAGTTGATCTCATCCCGGCATATGATATACAGCAGCCCCGCAACGCTTGATTTTAACTCCCCCGGGGCTAAAGGTTTCGGCGTAAAACGCGCAGGGCTTGCAATACCCGGTTCGGTGATGCTGCTTGTTGCGCCTGCATGCTGCGGCAGAAATACCGCTTTGCTTAACGAGCTTGGTTATTCCGAAAGATTTTTTTATCTGCTGCTCGACGATACCGACATAGTAACGGGCAGACATCTTACAAAAATACCAAAAGTCGTAAAAGAACTTTGCGATGAGCTTGACTATACACCATCTGCGGTAATGATATGCATAACCTGCGTTGACGCCCTGCTCGGCACCGATATGGATCGTGTCTGCCGAAAATGTGAGGAAACGGCGGGCGTGCCGACAGTACCCGCATATATGTATGCGCTTACGCGCGAAAAACGCCTGCCGCCTATGGCAGCCGTGCGAAAATCGGTATATATGCTTTTGGAACCGCAAAAAAGAAAGTCAAACGAGTGCAATATACTCGGACATTTTGCGCCGCTTTTTGACGACTGCGAAATTTATGAGCTGCTTGCAACCGCAGGTATCAAAAAAATACACGAGCTTTCACGCTGCAAGACCTTTGAAGAATATTCCGAGCTTTCACGCGCAAACTTCAACATTATTGTAAATTCCGAGGCGCGGTACGCCGCGCAGGATATGGAAAAACGGCTTGGTATACCGTTTATAGAGCTTGTCAGGCTTTACAGGATCGACAAGGTACACAATCAATACAAACTGTTGGGGCAGGCAATAGGCGCCGAGCTTGATGACGGCAAATATTACGAGGAAACGACCGAAATTATAGAAAAGTTCAAAAACAAATATGGCGCGCTCACCTTTGCAATAGGCGAATGTGTAAATGCCGACAGTTTTGAGCTTGCTCTGGCGCTTACCGAATACGGCTTTAAGGTCACTGAAATATATGGGACCGTAGGCGAAAGAAATTTTGTTTTTGTAAAACGGCTTGCGGAATTATCGCCCGAAACAAAGATATTTTCAAACCTTTCGCCCACAATGCTCAATTACAGGCGCACCGAAAAAATAAACGCCGTTATCGGAAACGATGCGCTTTATTATCACCCGGAGCTTAAAGGCATAGATTTTAACGACGAGATACAGCCGTTTGGTTATCAGGCTGTAAAGCTGCTGTTCAAGCGGCTTGACGAAAGATTGGAGAAAGAGATATGAAAAAACTGCTCAAACATATATCGCCCCTTGCCCCCGATGACTCGGGCGCGTGTTCCGTGCTTTACGAGCTTGGCAGCATTGTCGTTATCTGCGATGCAGGCGGTTGCGCAGGCAATGTATGCGGTTTTGACGAACCGCGCTGGTTTGAAAAAAAATCCGCCCTGTTCAGCGCAGGTCTGCGTGATATGGACGCTATTCTCGGCCGTGACGACAGACTGGTAGAAAAACTTGCAAAAGTCTGTTCTCAGATAGACGCAAAATTCACGGCTGTGATAGGCACACCGGTACCTGCCGTTATCGCAACGGATCTAAAGGCTCTAAAGCGTATGAGCGAGCAAAAAACGGGGCTGCCGTGTATTACTGTGGCAAGCACAGGCACACATTATTATGACAAAGGCGAAGAAGCCGCCTATCTTGCGCTTTTTACGGAATTTGCCAAAGAAAAATTGCCCGTCAGACACGGCAAAGTCGGCGTTATAGGCGCAACACCGTTAAATACGGGGCTTACAAAAGCCGACAGAATAATTGCAGAGCTTTCAAAAAAATATAACGAAGTCGTCTGTTTCGGTATGGACAGCGGTCTTGACGAAATAATAAAAGCGTCCGAATGCGAAAAAAATATTGTTATTTCGTCATCCGGCATACGCGCTGCCGAATATCTCAAAGAAAAATTCGGCACCGAATATGAATTTGATTTTCCGTGCATACCTGAAAACGTGCTTAAAAAAATCGAAACACTGACCGGGAAAAACGTGCTTGTTATCCATCAGCAGGTCGCAGCAAATGTTCTTGGTGAAAAAATAAAAGGCTGTCAAGTCGATCGTGCAAGCTGGTTCGATATAAACGACAGTATCGGCAAAAACGATATTCATATCAAGGACGAGGACGATTTTTCGGAAAAATCCAAAAATTACGATGTTATCATCGGCGATATATCGTTCAAGAAAATAGGTTTTAAAGGCGAATATATAGATTTTCCGCATTTTGCGGTTTCCGGACGGACTTTCGCCGATAAATAGAAACGAAGGGAGGTCAAAAGATGCGAACTTTGAATATCCATACTTACGGTATTGTGCAGGGGGTAGGTTTCCGCCCGTTCGTTTCGCGCGCAGCCGACACCGCAGGCGTTTTCGGCACGGTCGCGAACCGCGGTTCATATGTTGATATATATGCTCAAGGTACGGACAAACAGCTGGACGCCTTTGTGGACATCATAAAAAACGCCCCCCCAAAACGCTCGGTAGTGCTTGGCGTAGATATTGCCGAAATAGAAGATGCGCCGAAATATTCTTCATTTGAGATAATAGAAAGCGAGAAAGAATACGGCGATATCTTTGTTTCGCCAGATATAGCCACCTGTGATATGTGCCGCAGCGAATTGTTTGACCCCAAAAACAAAAGGTATCTTCACCCTTTTATAAACTGCACTCAATGCGGACCTCGGCTCACAATAATGGACACAATGCCCTACGACCGTGAACGCACCACAATGGGCGAATTTCCGATGTGCCCCGACTGCGCAGCCGAATACGAAGACCCCGCGACACGGCGTTATGACGCCCAGCCTGTCTGCTGCAACGACTGCGGACCCGAAGTATATATAATAGGCTCGGATATCCGCGGAGGTGCTGCAATAACCGAAACAAGGCGAAAAATAATGTCGGGCGGCATAGTTGCGATAAAGGGCATAGGCGGTTTTCATCTCTGCTGCGACGCAAAAAACACCGATGCGGTAAGCAGGCTCAGAAAACTTAAAAACCGCCCGAACAAGCCGTTTGCTCTTATGATGAAAAATTATGAAACGGTCTGCCGCGAATGTATCGTAAAAGACGGACAAGAGGCATATATGAACGGCTGGCAAAAGCCTATAATGCTGCTTGAAAAGCAACCCGACTGCACCATAAGCGCCGATATAGCGCCCGACAACATCACTGTCGGTGTCATGTTGCCGTATGCGCCGGTTCAGATGCTTTTATTCGACTATCCCGACGATATTGAAATGAGCGACTGTCTTGTTATGACGAGCGGCAATGTACGAGGCGCACCTATCTGCCGCAGTGACGAGGACGCGCTAAGAGAAATTTCTTCTTTCTGCGATATGATATTGTCGCATAACAGAAAAATTTTGCTGCGCGCAGACGATACCGTTACCGACTGGCTTTTTGACAAACCGTATATGATACGGCGTTCACGCGGATTTGCGCCCCTGCCGATAATGCTCAGGCACGGCAGCGGCAAACAGGTGCTTGCCATCGGCGGCGAATTAAAAAATACGTTTTGTATAGGTAAAAACGGTCTGCTCTACCCTTCCCCCTATGTCGGGGATATGGCTGATATACGCACCGTTTCAGCTTTGAGCGAATCCGTTGAAAGAATGTGCGGTCTGCTTGAAAGCGAACCCGAAGTCATTGTCTGCGACACTCACCCGCTGTATAACACCGTTGCTTTTGCCGAAGAACTGGCCGATAAAAAAGGCATACCGCTTATAAAAATACAGCACCATTATGCGCATATACTTTCGTGCATGGCTGAAAACGGCTTTGACGGCAAAGTCATAGGCATTTCCTTTGACGGCACGGGCTACGGGGAGGACGGCACCATATGGGGCGGAGAGCTGCTCTTATGTGACTATCACGGTTTTGAACGTGTCGGCAGTATCGACCCGTTTATGCAGTCGGGAGGCGATATTTCCGCAAAAGAAGGCTGGCGCATAGCCGCCGCTCTATTGGACGACCCCGCTCTCTGCACAAAACTCGGTATATGCAGCGAAACAGAATTTAAAATGCAGGCCGTTATGTCAGCAAAAAAAATAAACAGCGTTCTCTCAACAAGCTGCGGCAGATTGTTTGACGCCATATCTGCGATACTCGGTATACGCCGTGTATCCACTTTTGAAGGCGACGCGTCCACCGCCCTTATGTACCATGCCGAAATTTACGAACGCAAAAGCGTCGAATACAAAAAATTCGACACTCCGCTTATTTACGAAAAAGATATTATCAGGCTCAATACCTCCGAGTATGCAAAAAATATTGCAAGCCGTTTTTTGGCAGATGTGCAAAAAACAGACGAGCTTGCCTATGAATTTCATGCTGTGCTTTCCGATATGGTATTGCAGGCTTGTATGGATATAAGAAAAAAAACAGATATAAATACCTGCGCATTGAGCGGAGGTGTATTTCAGAATCGTCTGCTTGTCAGGCTGTGCAGGCAAAGGCTTGAAGCCGCAGGGTTCGATGTGCTGCTGCACAGCGTGATACCGCCCAACGACGGCGGAATATGCCTTGGTCAGGCGGCATACGGAACTTTCAATATATAAATTTTCAGGGAGGAATAAATATGTGTGTAGGATTATCCGCAAAAGTAGTAAGTGTTAAAGACGGAACAGCCGTTATAGATGCCAACGGCGCAAAACGTAAGGTCAGCGCAGGTCTGCTCGACGAGCTTGAACCCGGCGATTATGTAATGGTACACGCAGGCGCGGCGATAGCAAAGATAACGCAAAGCGAAGCCGATGAAGAAGAATCTGTAATGGAGAGCATATTATGAGCAAAAACACACAAACCGCAAAAGACATAATAACCTCTTACAAAGGTCGCGATCTTCGCATAATGGAAGTCTGCGGAACGCATACTCACGAAATTTTCAGGCTTGGCATACGAAATATCATGCCAAAAAACGTCGATATAATCTCCGGCCCCGGCTGTCCGGTCTGTGTAACGCCTGTGGGCTTTATTGACGAGGCATGCTGGCTTGCGCTTGAAAAAGGCTGCACGATATGCACTTTCGGCGACCTTATAAGAGTACCCGGCACCGAAATGAGCCTTGCGGGCGCAAGAGCAAAAGGCGCAAAAATAAGGGCGGTATATTCGCCGCTTGACGCTGTGGAAATAGCGAAAGAAAACCCCGACGAACAGGTCGTTTTTCTTGCCGTCGGTTTTGAAACG
>CANRCU010000127.1 GCA_947629215.1 uncultured Clostridia bacterium | reverse complement strand
CCACTTTTTCTATGCGAATAAAATCAAACATAATGAGTATTCTGTTCCAAAATGAGTAATAACCAAAAACGATTCTCTTTATTACCTCGATTTTATTTACAGACTTTTTTTCAAAGTCTATTTGGGATTGCCTCGAGTAAAACTCAACCGGTCAAAATTTAATCTGCTTCGAATTCAAATAATTTGCGTTTTTTAGATTTACTGTCAATGGAATAAATCATGATCCAAGTATAAGAATCCGTATACCGATCAAATGTACAATTAATTTCCGTGTTTGCTTTAAATGCCTCCAAGCTCTCGTCATGCTCAACACTTATATAAATTTCAACAGGAGCATTATCACGGCGTTTCCTTAATTTAAAATGCGGTATATAGTTCTTTTCTTCTTTGCTGCATTTATTATATAAACCACTGTAACCGTTATATCTGCTGTCAAAAACAATATATTCCTTTCCGCAGCCTGAGCATCTTACCTTTATGACCTCTATATGAGCAAAAGCAGGTGCCGGAGGTATGATAACTTCCTCCTTAGGTCCGTCTATATCATCGGTGAAGTATATCCAATGCCGGAGCGTACCGTTCTCATCCTTTGTACAATCGGAAAAGCGCCCTCCCGAAACAGAATGATAAAGCGCATCATAATATGGTCGGCATAACATTTTTTCCTCTTTATTAAGGTAGGACTCATATACATCAAAAAGAGTACAGCCGCAAGTACATCTTAAATAAAAATCGGTAAAATTATTTTTTTTATTTTCTTTATATGCGATACCGCTTAAATGATTTGGAACAGGCATTTTATTACCTTCTTTAATTACTGTATTTTTGAAGATACGTGTGTGTCTATACTTATAACTATATAAATTTTTCTCGAAAATGTCAATCCTCAAATCAGATAAGACCAAAGTACGAATATCATTGAAGCCCAAGAGAGTCGACCCAGCTGTTTACCTCGTCGGCAGATGCCCCGCTGCCAAAGCGTTCACCCTCAAGCCAGTTTGCGCCGTTTGCAAGACTATGCATATTTTCGGCGCTTGTTCCTATCGGACTGCTGCCCGATGTGCAGAAGGGAATAACGGTCTTGCCGTTAAAGTCGTAACTTTCCAAAAATGTATACATTATTTTCGGCGCTTGTCCCCACCATATGGGATAGCCTATAAAAACAGTGTCATAGCTTTTCATATTTTCCACAGTGCCTAAAATCTCCGGACGTGCGTTATCGTCATTTTGTTCATTGTTTGCCCGACAATCGGTGTTATAATCCAAATCTTCGGCTGTGTACGGTGTTTCGGGCGTTATCTCGTATAAGTCGCCGCCGGTTGCTTCGGCTATTTTTTCGGCTACGCCCTTTGTGTTGTTTGTTGCAGAAAAATATGCCACAAGTATTTTTGTGTTACCGTCGGGTACGCTATCGTTTATTGTGCTTGTTTCGTCAATATTTTCTTGTAAGTCAATATCTTCCGATGAAATTTCTTCTTCCGAAATCTCTTCCGTGAAAGATTTTTCCGATGTATTTTGTACCGTTTCGGTATCGCTTTGAACACAGGCGCAAAGCATACAGGCAATAAATAATACCGATAAAATTACCGACAAATATTTCATAGTGTTCACTCCTTTACTTTTTACGGGCAGTTTGTAGAAATTTTAAGTACCTTTTACAATACAAAACATTGCAAAAATCACTTTTTTCATCCCCTTACTTCAGAACACTGTACTGCTGGTCGTCAACGGGTTCAAGCCATTCACTCGAGGTATTTTCGCCCGGGACTTCGATCGCAAGGTGAGAGAACCAACTGTCGGGCGCTGCGCCATGCCAGTGTTTTACACCTGCGGGGATATTTATACGATCGCCCGGCTTCATTTCGACGGCTTCTTTGCCCCATTCGCGATAATATCCACGACCGCCCACACAAATAAGTATCTGACCGCCACCCTTATCCGCGTTGTGTATATGCCAGTTGTTGCGGCAGCCAGGTTCAAAAGTTACGTTAAATATGCCGACCTGTTCTTTTGACACGGGCGCAAGATAACTTTGACCGATAAAATACTTTGCAAAAGCATCGTTTGGTTCGCCTATTGGGAAAAGTATGGTATTTTGATACTTGTCTTTTTCGGTTTGTTCGGTTTCTTTTTCGTTCCATACATCAAGAGCAAGACGGAATACAGCCCAAGCCTTCGGCCAGCCTGCATAAAAACCGACATGGGTGACAACAGCGGCTATTTCCGCCTTTGTTACGCCGTGGGCTTTAGCGTTTTGCAGATGATAGGTCAATGACGAATCCGTTATACCGGACGACATAAGGGCAACAACGGTGATAATACACCTTGTTTTCAAATCTATATCAACATTGTTCCAGTTCTCGCCGAAAAGTATGTCATCGTTAAAATGCGCAAAGTCGGGCGCAAAATCTCCAAGCTGATCTCTGCCTGCTGTTTGTGTTATTTTTTTCATATTTATTACCTCCTCAGATATTAAGCTCATCAAGCCAATTTTTTATTGTATTTGCATCGGTATTGCTGCTCAGGCGCTTTCCGTCACACCATTTTGCGTCGGGTGAACACGAAAGTTTCAAAATATTATTGGTCTTGCCCATGCCGCTGCCGCCCGAAGTAGCAAAGGTCACAATATTTTTACCCGAAAAATCATAGCTTTCAAGAAAAGTCTGTATTATTCTCGGCGCTTCATACCACCATATCGGAAAACCTATAAAAACAGAATCATATTGTTCCATATTCTCTACTTTTGATGAAATTTTCGGGCGTGAGTTTTTGTCATTCATCTCAACACTGCTGCGGCTTGATTTGTTTGTCCATTTAAGGTCATCGTTTGTATAAGGTATCTCCGGTACTATTTCAAACAGATCCGATTTTGCCGTTTCCGCTATTGTTTTTGCAAGTTTTTTGGTTGTTCCGCTTGCCGAAAAATATGCCGTTAAAATTTTGCTCATATTGTAACACTCCTTTTTATACTACATTGCCTGCTTTTTGTTTTCCGTTCTGAGCCATTACGCCCGCAAGCGCATGGGGAACATAAAGTTCTTCAAGATAGTTTATTTCTTCATTTGTCAGTTCAAGGTCAACGGCTTTTGCCACGCCGTCTACATGCGAAAGTTTTGTTGCACCCACAACGGGAGAATCTGTCTTTGTCAAAAGCCATGCCAAAGAGATTTCCGTCATGGATACATTTCTCTTTTTCGCAAGCTCCTCGACACGTTTTATTATTTTTCCGTCCGCCTCGGCAGTTACATCATATTTGAAATGCGCGTAGGCATCCTCTTCAAAGCGTTTTGTGTTTTCGCCCGGATGTCTTGAAAGTCTGCCGCTTGCAAGCGCGCTGTATGGTGTTAAAGCTATATTCTGATCCTTGCAGAAAGGCACCATCTCTCTTTCTTCTTCTCTTGCGATAAGATTATAATGCCCCTGTACGGATATAAACTCGGTAAGCCCGTTTTCTCTTGCAAAAAAATTTGCTTTGGCAAGCTGCCATGCAAAACAGTTTGAAATGCCGATATATCGTACTTTTCCCGATGTTACGGCTTTGTTAAGCCCTTCCATTATTTCTTCCATAGGTGTGTGATAATCCCACATATGGTAGATATACAGGTCAATATGATCCATACCAAGGTTTTTAAGGCTTTGATCGAGATAGTTTTCTATGTGTTTCCGGCCGCTGACATTGTTGTCTATCTCCTCTTGAGTTCTTGGTGTGAATTTTGTGGCTATTACATAGTCCTCACGCTTTGCAAAATCTCTCAACGCTTTCCCCACATACTGCTCGCTTGTGCCGTTTTGGTAAACTATTGCGGTATCGTAAAAATTGATGCCCGATTCAAGCCCGTGTTTTATTATCTCCCTTGTATGTTCTTCGTCTATCGTCCAGCTGTGCTGTCCCGTTGACGCATTGCCAAAGCCCATACAGCCCATACATATGCGTGAAACATTCAGCTCGGATCTTCCCAACCTTGTATATTTCATATCCAAGACCCCTTTTTATAAAGACTTGCCAAGTTTATAGGCTTCTTCCATATATTTGCTGCCCGCTGTCATTGACGGTGTACCGCAGCCTTTGCCAAGTATCATACCCATATTTGTAAAATTCATATATCGGCATAATTTTTTGTAATGTTCGGCAAGATAGGTCATCACATCGTCGTTAGAATCCCATGCGGCAGCTATGAGAGCTGTTTTAATATGCTTTG
This sequence comes from uncultured Clostridia bacterium, assembly GCA_947629215.1. Classification (GTDB taxonomy): domain Bacteria; phylum Bacillota; class Clostridia; order Lachnospirales; family CAG-274; genus RGIG4310. The sequence continues at coordinate 2,705 of CANRCU010000127.1, read as the reverse complement.
AAGAAAGTTTTACGGTATAGCTGTAAAAACGGTCTATGACCGCTTTGAGCTGTGCGGACATACCGAAATAATATACCGGTGTTACGAACACAGCCATATCCGACGAAAGCAAAGCATCTCTTATCTGCGGCATATTATCTTTTTGTGAACACTCTCCGTTCATACCGCAAAAATCACAGCCGACACAAGGGTGAATATTCATGTGCGCGGCATCAAGCTCTGTTATGTTATGCCCTTTTTCGACAGCGCCTTTTATAAATTGCTCCGCTAACATATTTGAAGAACCGTTTTTATGCGGACTGCCTTTTATGATAACAATTTTCATTTTTCATCTTCCCTTCCTGACAACAAAATAATATTTATGTTATGTTTTCTTTTTTCAATCGGTCGATAATATAGTCTATCTTGTCCAACACCTGCTGTCTGCTGTGTATGTCCTCCAGGACACGAGAACGGAAAACTCTCAATTTACGGATAACATCTTCACTGCTGTCGTAACCTATAACGCTCTCCGCATCTTTGGGCGTCATTCCTATACCCAACAGGCTTTGAATATCAATTGTCACTGCTAAAACGACCTCCTCCCCAATAAAAAATAAGCATAAAGCTGAACATTGACCTTATGCTTATATTATAATATTTCCAAACGTATATATCAAATACTTGTTTTGTATGTATTGTCCATGCCTAAAAAGCATTTTGAAAATTCTATAAATTTTGTTGCCGCAAGACCGAAGGGCTGTTCACGTTTCCATGCAAGCACACTTGTCGCTGTAAGTTTAGGCGATAAAGGAACGCTGACTATTTTTTCTTTATCCCAAAAAGATATATTCCCCTCTATAACAACGGGATATGCAAGACCCTTTTGCGCTATAACGGCTGCATTTGTGGTAAGATTTGAAGTAAAGACTATATTCAGCGCTTTAAAGTCGTCGCCAAACAGGTTGGCAAGCTCGCTGCGTATATTCATACGCCTTGGCAGACATAAAGGCAAAGCCTTGAGTTCGTTTACCGACAGGCTCTCTTTTTGGGCAAGAGGATCTTTTGCGTTCATCAACACGCACCATCGTTCGCGCAGTTTCATCCTTATAAATTCAAACCTTTCCATTTCTATGGGTTCAAGCAGCAGCCCCACATCGGCAACGCCCCTCTCTATCCTTTCTTTTATTACATCGGCAGTGGCTGTATAAATATCAAACTTAACCTTCGGATATTTTTTCAAAAACGAATCGCACAGCTCTGCAAGAATACCCACCGAAGCTATTTCTCCGCAGCCGATATTTACATAACCTTCTATATGTTCTTCCTGTTCTATCAATTCACGTTCCGTTTTGTCTACTAACTGAAGTATTTCTTCGGCGCGTCTGCGCAAAAGCATACCTTCGTTTGTAAGGTTTATTTTTCTGCCGCCCCTGTCGAAAAGTTTTATACCTATATCTTCCTCCATCTGAGCAAGCTGACGTGAAAGTGTAGGCTGAGTGATATGCAGCACTTCCGCCGCCTTTGTTATGCTCTCCTCACGGACAACAGTCAGAAAATATTTTAAGACTCTGATTTCCATATATTACCTGCCTTTCTTTATCGACAATAAATCTGCATTTTGCATAAAGCTCACAAATATCCGTACACTGTATATACTATGTACTAACAACCGATGGGATGTTGATTTACAATATCCTTTGAATTAAATACCGGCATTTATTTTTTAACAATGAATAAGTCTTACGATGCTAAAATTATTTTAAACATTGCAAGTAACCGAATAATTTTGTTTTGTGACAGCACCTTTATATTCGGTGTTGGATATAAATTTTCACCAAATAAAATAGTAGGTATCTGCCGCTTAAAGAGGCGAAGTCTTATTTGCCGGTCAAAACCGATATATAAGGGCATGACCGGTGAATTTTACTCTTACTTTATATTACAATGAACCGAACGGTCTTGTCAACGATTTGTTAAAACGGGAGGCACGATTTTCATATTATTCTTAACAGGCTCTTGCAAGGTATACAGGCAAAAGGGGCATTGCAGCAGCAAGCCCCTTTGTAATTTATGACTTATCAGCCCTTTTCTTTAGGTCTGAATATAAGTGCCATAAAAAATGCCGAAACTATAGCTGCAACTATACCGGCAGCACCGGCTTTTAAGCCGCCTGTCAGTATACCCATTGCGCCATAGCCGTTTATCTCGTTTTTAACGCCCTCTGCAAGCAGATTGCCAAAGCCCGGCAGCGGTACGGTCGCACCTGCTCCCGCAAAATCCACAAGTCTGTCATACCAGCCCAGACCGCCCAAAATGCAGCCTGCTACAACAAAAAGCACAAGTATTCTTGCAGAGGTCAGTTTTGTTTTGTCTATTAGCAACTGTCCGATAACACATATCAGACCGCCAACCGCAAAAGCCTTTAAATAGTCCATTATCTCACCTCATAAAACAACTTTTTCAAAATATATTAAAAATCAACTTTTATACACCTTGGAAAGAGTATCATGCATTCGGTTTGTTTTCTATTGCTACCGCGTGTGCTATACCGGCTATGCTTTCTCCTTCCTGAACGGAAGTCGGGCTCATAAGCGCACCGGTCGGTACAAGCAATATCTTCTTCAGTTCTCCCGTTTTCATCCTGCTGTAAAGCCAACCCGAAAAAACAGTCGCCGCACATGCGCAGCCGCTTCCGCCCGAATGAGAGTCCTGTTTTTCTCTGT
>CANRCU010000126.1 GCA_947629215.1 uncultured Clostridia bacterium | reverse complement strand
ACAAGTATCACGATTATAGCAATGACAACTATCAATTCCACAAGAGAAAAACCGGCATCGTTTATTTTTTTTGTTTTCATTATCTTACGTCCCTTCTTTTTATATACATATACAATGATGCAAACCGCTGCTGTGAACAGCGATATACCAACCCCTTGCCCGAAGCCCGGGCTTTTGTATCTTATGGTTATCTCATGCCTGCCCGAAGGCACATCAAAGCCTAAAAAAGCTCCCATCACTTTTATTTTATCGGTTTTTTTGCCGTCTGTCAATACCTCATAACCGTCATCATAAGCAATTGTTGTCATAACAAAGGTATTTTTGTCAAAATCCGAAATTGCTCTTATATCTCCGTTTTCGTTTCTTATATTTTCAAGTCCGCCGTTTTGTATCTTATTTGATATTTCGGCAAACTTTGACTCATCCAGCATCATCAGCTCAGGCTCTTGCATTGTCAGACCGTCCCTGCGTGATATTACCCGTATTTCGATAACATCGCCCTTGTCATAGCTGCCAAGGTCGTAAACAAAATTTTCGACCGAGCCGTCATAGAATACCTCTCCGCCGTTTGCAACGACATAATAATTTTCCCCGATCAAATCATTGTAATTATATTTAAAATCAAAAGCCGCCATATACTCTCCCGTTTCATCGGCAATGAAACGATAGGTGACCGCACCCATTTTATTATTGTCGGTCATAATATCCCCGTCATTTTCGGCAAATGTAAGTTTCATCACTTTTTGGTCACCATCATTTTCAAAACGGCAATTTGTAAATTCGGGATCGTCGAATTTTTTTTGTTTGTATAAACTTTCACTTTCATTTACAATATTGTTCAAAAATATTTCCTGATTGCGAAAAGCTGCAAGCGGCTCGTTTTTCACAAAACTCTTTTCGCAGTTTATCACACCGTTGTCTGCCTCAAATGCTATCGGAAACGCTGTTTTGTTTCTGTAAACCGCCACTTCGCTGTCTTTCGTCAACTCTTCGTAAATATCCGAACAAAGCCTTCCTGCCGTAAAATACACTTCTCTGCCGTTGCCGTCGTCATAGGTGTCCGTACTGTTTGTCGAAAACACATATTTTACACCGAAAATGCTGTCCGTGACAACGCTGTTATATCTGCTGTCCCTGTATTTGTCCGTATCTATGGAATACACACCCAAAAGTCTTGCTATTTCTCCCGCATTCTGGTTTGTCAGTGACGAAAACGTCGAGATGCCGTTATAACCAAGTCCCGCCTGCCCGATGCAGCGGCTGAAACTCATTTGCGTTATATCCTCCGCCCGATAAAATCCGCTGTCGTCGATATTATCTATAGCTTTAAGCACACGCGTTTCATATTCCCTGTGTTCGCTCCTGTTTTCGTATACATATTGATGTGTTGCTATATTCATACAAAAAAATGCAGTCAGCCCCGCCTCAAAAAGCGCAAAAAGCGAAAATATAAACTTCTTTTTGTTCTTCGCGATTTTAAGAAACACAAGGTAAACCGCCAGCAGAAAAATAATTCCTGCCGCATTTGCTAAATACCACACTGTGCTTTCGTTTGATAAAGCGGCATTCACGCCAAAAACGACGACTGCCAAAGGCGCAATTATCTCGGCTTTGGTTATTCTTTCAGAACGTATCAGCATTCTTACAGCAAAAATAATATACATAAATGCCATGCCATAGGCAAATCTGCACCCAAAGCCGGTTGGCTGCCGCATAAAATGCATAAAATTGTATAACGGCTTGAAAATTAACGCCGCAACAAAAAACAGCATTATCGCCAGAGCTGTCAACCTTTCGCGAAGCCTTATTTCCTTGGCAAATATCATAGCTATGGCAAATACGACAGGCAGCAGACCGAAAAACATCTTCACAAGCACATCATATTCAAGACGCCCGTCCGTGATGAATAAAATCCCCTTAAAAATTTCACCTATACCAAATTTCAGCAATTTTTCGCTGCCGCCGAACATTTCTGTATAGTTTGCTTTCACCGCATATAATTCGGGTACGATAACAAAACCGCCAAGTCCTATCGCCAAAAGCGCAGACAATGCCGTCAGCGCAGCGGAACGGGCAATTTTTTTCGGCGAAGCGGCATTTGCGGCAGAATAATATATAAGGTAGATAAGGCTCAACAAGCCCGTAATATAAGCCATATAATAATTAGTGACAACACAGGCAAAATACACAGCCGTAAATGCGCCTATCTTGCGTTTGTCTACAATTTTTTCTGCAAAAAGGCAGCATAATGGCAGCAGCGCCGCATTGTCAAGCCACATTATCTGCACGCTGCCTGCCACAACACCAAACGTACCGAGTGCATACAATGTCGAAAACGCAACATTCACAAATCCGCCCGTTTTAAAAAGACTGCTCTTTTTCAGGTATACCGACATAAAAAGCCCGGTCAAGCCAAGTTTAAGAATATATATCAGCTCAAAAACAATATCGACATTCGCCTCGGGTGCAAAGAAAAACAGCACATTCAGCGGACTGAAAAGAACATATGCAGCCCAAGCATAAAAGTTTTCGCCAAAACCCACTTCATGCAGGATAAAAAAATTATCGCCCGTTTTTATTTTTTTTATTGCCGCGCAGGCAAGGTCATAATATTGCCTGTACAGGTCTGAGTTCATAAACTCCAGTTTTCCAAACGGGTAAAACCCAAAAAGAATCAGCACAGCCGTGATAATTACCATGGGCGCAAGCAAAGAAAACAAATATTCCGTTCCGAAGCCTTTCTTATCTCTCATTTTTTCCTCCGAATTTTTACAGTGAAATATACAATAATGAACAGCACTAACGCCGCGCATGACACAATTGCGCCCGGTATTGCACCTCTGCTGATATACTTTATTCTGATGCTATGCCCGCCCTGCGGCAGTTTAAAACCCAAAAAGCCGTTTGCCAAGCAAAGTTTTTCCGTTTCCTGTCCGTCGACATAAACATGAAAACCCTTGTCGTATGAAATAGAAGAAAATATCGTTGCATCTTTGCCGAAATTGCTTTTTGCAACTATGTCACCGTTTTCTTCTCTTATGTCGGAAAGTCCGTTTTCATTGGCTTTTTCCGATATTTTTTCAAAAACATCGCCATTAAGCACATAAAGTTTCGGCAAACGGATCCGAGTATTTATAAAATTGTCACAAGTCAAAATAAGCTTGTCGCCTTTTTTAAAATAGCCCAAATCCCTGAGTTCGCCATGCATATCCAGTATATTGATGCCCGTGCCGTTTATGCTCCACGAACAAGCCAGCGGTACGGAAACATTATCGGCAAACTCTCCGTCCAACACGGTAAAATAATTCCCGTCCTCGTCAGCCTCATATTCAAAAGTCAGCCTGCCTGTTTCCTCTTGTGTTTCGGCAATTGTTTTGCCTTCGGCAAGACTTATATCTATAATATCGCCGTCAACAACGTCCGCATTGCAGTTTATGGCAGTCACATTGTCAAAACTTTTTTGCCTGTAAAGTTCCGAGGTATCTATACCGAACATTTTGCCGAACAAACTGCTCTGTGTTTCAAATGCATTTTCCCCTTCGGGTGCAATATCCCCGTCAACGGCAAACATCAGCGGAAAGACCTCTTTATTTTCATAAAAAAGCATATTTCCGCTTTCAAAAACAGGGTTGTAATAAGGCGTTGTTATCCTCAGACCGCCGCTTACGCATTCACGACCTATGCTGTCTTCTTTTAGCGCATCTTTATTTGTTACGGCAAAATATTTTATGCCGAAAAGCGAATCCAGCACAACATTCTGCGCCTGTGTTGTCAATATTTTATTATCCGTTGCCGATGTCACACCCAAGCGCCGCATTGCCTCAAAACTTGACTGATTGGCAAGCGAAGAATAGTGGTTTATAGCCCTGTAATCCGACGACATGGACACATTGTAATTATCGGGTATATCCGCATCTGCCCTGTAAAAGCCGGTGTCTTTCTCTGCCAAATCCGCAAAGCCCGACTTGTATTCGGTGGTATATTTTATATATTCGTCATGCGGAGCATAACCGTCCCACAATTTTATTATACGCACACAATTGACGCATGAAACCGCCATTTCGACCGCAAGTAACACAAGCAGCGCCCGTTTGTACCGTTTTACCGTAAAAAAAACATACGCAGCCGTAAACACGGTCAAAAGGCATATCATCACCGTATAATAAATATTCGTATTTCCGAACACGGCATAATTTGCAGCCGCAAACAAAACAAGCCATACGACCGCAATAAAATTTCTGTTGATGCCCTCTATATGCCTGTATGCTCTTGCCGCAAACAGCAGCATAAACAAAGCCGCCCCGTACAAAAATCTGCCGTCAAAACCCGTAGGCGCTCTGAACAGATGCCATACAAGATAAAACGGCTCAAACACAAGGCTCAACACATATATAAGAATGACCGCAACGGCAGCCGTTTTTTCTCTTTTTTTAAAAAACGGTATCGAAAAGCCGCCGACAGCAAGCATCAGAGGCAAAATACCGAAATATGCGTTCGGGTTTCCGCTTGATGTTCTGTCGCTTATAACATACAGAAAGCAAAGACAGATGTCTTTCGGAGCAAATCTGAAAATACCGCTTTTGCTGCCCGTTCCGACAATATCGGTATAGGTGTCGGATATTGCAAGGTATGACGGCAGAAGCACAAAACAAGCCGCGGCTGCCGCAAGCAAAGCTGTAACGCCGCAGAGCAAAAATGACTTAAAAACCTTTTTTGCGTCCTTTCCCGTAACAATGCAGTAATACGCAAAATAAATCATTGCCGTCAGCGCCGTTATAAACGCCATATAATAGTTTGTTATAAAGCATAAAGCCGTTGATATATAAAAAAGCAAAAAGCTTTTGTTTTCGATAACATTTTCAATGCCAAGCAGTACAAGTGGCAGCAAGGCAATATTCCCGAGCCACATAGGGTTTATGGCAGCCTTCATCGTGCATATGCTTAACGCATAGCACAGCGATAACACCGTCAGCGCAAGCGGTTCTTCCGTTTGGGCTATCCTGCTGTTTTTCAAAAAAACGGAAAAAAATACGCCGGCAAGCGCGGTCTTTATTATTATGGCCGCCAAAAAAACTTCCTGATAATATACTGTATCAAAAAAAAGAAAAATTACATTCAGTGGATCACACAGCACATACAGCGCCAAGGCGTAAAGGTTGACGCCAAGTCCTCCGTTCCATGTTATAAATAGGTTTTTGCCGGTCCTCAAGTTACCGAAAAAAGCCGCCGCTGCCCCTATATGCTGTGTTCTCATATCGGAAGTCAGCACACTGTTCCCGCCAAAAGGATAAATGCCGTTTACCGCATATGCAAACAGCAGCAAAGCACAAATCAAAAAAAATATAAAAATATATGACCTATAATATGATTTTTTTCTCATATTGACATATTTACCTCTGTTACAAAAAAAGGGACGATCAAAGATCATCCCTTTTCTTTTAATTTAACCGATCAAACGTTCAAATCATTAAACTCATCAAATTAAGATTCAAGTACAGCGCCGCCGCTCTTGTAAACGATTTTACCTTTACCTGTTGAACTGTCAAATGAAACCTGTGTTACAACCGCATTGGTAATAGCGATAGAAAGGTTTGAAAGTTTCTCTGTCTGAGATGATTCAAGCAACTCAGCGGCAACAACATCAGAAATAGGAAGTGTACCGGTGTAACTACCTGCTTTACCATCTGCATATACATCTGTCAGGTAAGCCTGAGCTGATGAATAAACAGTACCTGCTGCGCTCTTCTCTGTTGCGATAGTAGCCTTATTGATGTAACCGATTACGTTGGGAACCAACATAGCGATCAAGATAACCATGATAGCGATAACAACGATAAGTTCAACTAACGAGAAACCTTTTTGATCTTTTAATTGTGCCTTTAACATAATTTTGATTTCCTCCTTTTAAAATAACATTTACTGTTGTTTTGTTTGTAATTACATTATACACGCCGCATTCATAAAATGCAAGCATTTTTTTCATAATTTTTTAATTTTGTTCATAAATATGAATAAATTATTAACGTATGGTTAAAATAAACATTTTTAGAACTGTTTGTTCTGTAAACATAGATATATTTCACAATCAAGGCATTGGCTTTTTTTGTCAAATCAACGTCTGATTGTGCATTCTTTAATCCGGTCTTAATATTTTATTTATTTTTCAACGCAAAAAAAGTATTAATTTCGTATATTTGCAATCACAAACAATGCCTCAATTCATAATTTTAACATTTTGTTCATGATTATATAAGCGCATTAAGTCATTAAGCCAACGGTATTGTAAAACATATAAAAATATTGTATAATAAAAGCACAGAACAACTTGCAGCGAAAGGCAGGATAAAAATGTTTCTACCTATTGAATACACAAAAAAAATGCAAAAGCTGCTCGGCAGCGAATATGACAGCTATATAGCTTCTTTTGACCGCGAAAGGCTTTACGGTCTGCGCGCAAACACACTGAAAATAAGCGCCGACGCGCTTAAAGCCGCTCTGCCCTACAAGCTGACGCCCATACCCTGGTGCGACACGGGTTTTTATTACAACGGCAGCGAGGTACGCCCGTCAAAACATCCCTATTATAATGCGGGCTTGTTTTACATACAAGAGCCGTCGGCTATGTCGACCGCAGCGCTGCTGCCCGTTTCACCCGGCGACCGTGTGCTTGACCTTTGCGCCGCTCCGGGCGGAAAAAGCACACAGGCAGCTGCAAAGCTACGGGGCGAAGGAATCATCGTCAGCAACGACATAAGCGCGAGCCGCTGCAAAGCCCTTTTAAAAAATACGGAAGTCTGCGGCGTGCGAAACTGTGTTATAACAAACGAGACCCCCGAAAGGCTTGCCGATAAGCTGCCGCATTTTTTCAATAAAATTATTGTCGATGCGCCGTGCAGCGGCGAAG
>CANRCU010000125.1 GCA_947629215.1 uncultured Clostridia bacterium | reverse complement strand
CAAACACAAATGATTTGCGGATAAGCTCGGGCGGTTCGAGCCGTGCTGTCGGCGGCGGCAGTTTCCCGATACTTCAAGACGGTCGTTTTCTCTTGCCTGTGCGCGCAATAAGCGAAGCATCGGGCTGTACCGTTACATGGGATGCCGATACAAAGACTGTTTCCATATTGACGGAGGATACACAGCAAAAATCCGATCGTGAGCATCCAAACGGTAAAGCCACCTCAAGCGAGGAGGAATATATCGGTGCTGCATATTCCATATGTAACGAAATAAGGGATATTGCCGTTTCTTCTGATAACGAGGCGCTTTTAAGGTTCCTCGGACGCGGTCATACAAATTCAGCCACAATAAATATCGACACGGATGACAATGCCAAGCTGAAGGAGCTTGCGGACAAGCTCTATGCGCTTGAACCTGCCGCCGGTATGTCCGATATACAGCCTTATTTTCAGAATTATGCAGATAACCTTTGCCTGCTTATAGACATAACCGAAAAATACCAAACGGGCGAAATAACAGCGGAAGATGCTACTGCACAGATAGATACACTTTCGGAAAGCAAAGAAGAGCTTGCAATAAACTTTTCCGTTGCTCTTAACGATTATTTTAAAGAAAAAAATGTATTCTATGAAGCCGTTTATGACGAATATGTGCTTGATATGCTGAAATAGTGTTTCAAAAGAAATTTTGACAAGCCCATGAAAATGTGATATAATAATTAACCGATCATTATATAAAAGATAAGAAAGGACGAACCATTTATGAGCGGACATTCCAAATTTGCGAATATCAAGCATAAAAAAGAGAAAAATGATGCTGCAAAAGGCAAAATTTTTACCGTTATCGGCCGTGAGATCGCAGTTGCCGTCAAGGCAGGCGGTCCGGATCCCGACAACAATTCCCGACTGCGCGATGTTATCGCCAAAGCAAAGGCAAACAATATGCCCAATGACACTATAGACCGCAGTATCAAAAAAGCGGCAGGTGACCTTGACGGTGTGAATTACGAAAATATAACATATGAAGGTTACGGTCCGAGAGGTGTTGCCATCATTGTTGAGGTACTTACAGACAATAAAAACCGTTCTGCCGCAAATGTCAGAAGCGCTTTCACCAAAGGCGGCGGAAATATGGGAACAAGCGGCTGTGTGAGCTTTATGTTCGATGAAAAAGGTCAGATAATGATAGAGAAAGACGATGATATCGACCCCGAAGAACTGGAGATGACCGCTATTGAAGCAGGCGCGGAAGATATAATCTCGGAAGACGAAGGGTATGAGATAATAACCGCACCGGATGATTTTTCTGCTGTATGCGAAGCACTTGAAAATGCCGGCATATCAATGACACAGGCAGAAATTACAATGATCCCTCAGACCTATACCGAACTTACCGATCCCGAAGACATCAAAAAAATGAACAGGCTTCTTGATCTTCTTGACGAAGACGACGATGTTAAAAATGTATATCATAACTGGGATGAATAAGAATATACCCCATATCTTACCGAAGGTATGGGGTATAATAACATATGGCATTGTAAGGTTAAAGAACATTGAAACTTACATATTGGTCAGCACTTGAATAAAAGCGAAAACATTTTTATTGGCGGAAATATAAAATGATAACAAAAAAACAGAAAAAAAGAATTTTTGATATAATACAGATAGGCAGACGTAACGACATACCGAGCCGATTATTTGATTTTTTTATAGTAGCAACTATCTTAATAAACTGCTCTGTTCTTTTTATGGAAACATTCGACGAATTATCCGAATATTCACCTATATTTGGCATAATAGAAAATATTACAATGATGATATTTCTTGTTGAATATCTTCTGAGATTATGGACAGCAGAATTTTTGTATCCAAGCAGCAAAAGGCAGACAGCCGCATTGAGATTTATTTTTTCTTTTGACGGTATAGTTGATTTGTTCACAATATTGCCTTTTTTCTATATGACGGGTTTTGTGGCTTTCAGAATGCTCAGGGTAATACGAATATTAAAATTATTCCGCATAAATTCGGCATATGATTCTTTTAATGTTATAACACACGTTTTGTACGAAAAGCGCAATCAGATAATTTCATCGGTATTTATAATATTGATATTGATGCTGGCATCTTCGCTTTGTATTTACAGTGTTGAACACGAAGTGCAGCCGACAGTGTATAAAAATGCCTTTTCGGGGCTTTGGTGGAGTATTTCCACAATATTTACCGTAGGTTATGGCGATATTTATCCTGTAACGGCATTGGGCAGAGTTTTTGGCATATTTACAACCTTTTTGGGTGTAGGCGCTGTAGCTATACCTACGGGCATCATCTCCGCAGGCTTTGTGGAACAGTATACAGAGATGTCAAAAAGCGCCATGCCTGCTGAACAAACGGGAAAAACAAGTGTTGAAAACGTGGAGAAAGACAGCTTTTATTGTGACAAAGCTGTCGGCGACCTTATGAAAGAGGCGGCTATAGAAATACTTGTTATAATAAGAAACGGTGATGCAATAATACCGACAAATGCATTTGTGATAGCAGATAACGATCTGATAGTATATAAGGTCAAAGGGTAAATAAAAATGATAACAGAAAATGAGCCGATGTCCGAAATAAACAGTATACCCTATGTTGTAAATGCCAAATACAAAGTTACGGTAAACAAAAATATCAATAAAATCATCAACAAACTAAAAGTCAGAAGAGATTGCCTTATATACCGTAACCCGACATTTGATGCAGACAATGAAGATGAATTTTGCCGCTATGTGCATAATGACGTGGGATTTGAAGTTTCACAGAACGAGATCAATTTGAATATTGAGCTTGATAAAGAAGATATATGCAAATGCGAAGCATTGTACTTTTTTAATTTCTTTAACAAATGTTTAAAGGAAAGGTATAACAAGTCCGAGTTCTGTTCTATTATGTCTTTGGATAATATGAATAATTGGATCTTTAGATTTCACATATATAGGGGAACGGATAATATGTGGATAGATAAAAATATTAATAATTATCGGGAACCTTTATTGTATGAGATTTTTTGAATCAATGTGGTATTCTTACTTTGCATATGCTGTATACCCATAACCAAATTCTCAATTATCCCAAATCCTGACCAAAGGGAGGTGCTGTAAATCAACACCTTCTTTTTAATTACACCTCTCAGGCAGCAAATACTTTCCGATATATAAGAAAATTTTATCCGACTTTATTATCATAACCGTGTTGTGATAAACTCTTTTTACAGTTTTGTGTAAAAACATATATTCCAAAATACTTACACCGAACTTGAAAGGAGAAAATGCATTGAATTACGGATATATAAGGGTTTCGACCAGAGAACAAAAAGAGGACAGGCAACTCATAGCCATGAGAGCTTACGGTATAGATGATCGCAGAATATATACCGATAAACAAAGCGGAAAGGATTTTAACAGAACTGCATACAAAAAACTTTTAAAAGTATTGAAAAAAGGCGATGTATTAGTTATAAAAAGTATAGACAGGCTCGGCCGTAATTATAGAGAGATCATAAAACAATGGCAGTATATTACCCAAGAAATAAATGCGGATATAGTTGTTATCGATATGAAGATACTTGATACCACACAGCACAAAGACCTTATCGGTACGCTCATCAGCGATATTGTGCTGCAATTGTTAAGTTATGTTGCGGAAAACGAACGAATAAATATCAGGCAAAGGCAAGCCGAGGGCATAGCCGCGGCAAAAGCAAGAGGTGTAAAATTTGGCAGGGAAAAGAAGTTTTATGCCGAAAATTATATTTCTGTATACTTAAAGTTCAGAAAAAAAGAAATAGACCGCTTGGAGGCGGAAAGGCTTATCGGCTGTAAAAGAAATACATTTTATAAGATGTTAAAAGAGCTGAAACAGAAGGGATTGATCGAATAGAATTATATTTCGAAATATTGCAAATAAAGAGAATATATGATATAATACCAATAACCAAAAGTGAGAACATTTGTATTGTTATTGAAATCTTCCATAGCATCAATATGAAACGGCGAATTATATAAAATCTATCGGGGTGAAAATTATGAGTAAAGAAAAGCCTTCCAAGCCAAAATTACAAAAGCTGTTTTATATTATGATATTTGCAATAATACTGTATGGGGCGGCAAGCTTTTTAATAGGCATCACAACGGCCGTAAAAGAAGAACGTATTGCGCCGGACACCGAAGAAAAAAGAAATTATATTTTAGGCAAATTTCATATAAATGACTCAGATAATATAGGTACATATAATGTATTGTTCAAGGACGGCATTATGACATTATTGATAGACGATATAAAGGATATGCGAAAATTGTGTTTTGAAAATCTTGCATATTATGAACTGACGGAAAATGACTATGACCAAATAATCGGTGCGGAAGAAAAATGCAGCGAAATGGTCAATGCCCCGAAGGATAAATATCTTTATTCCTATCACGTATCATCGGGAAAAACATTTGATGGAAGATGGGATTCTACATCCGTATATGCAGATAATAATTTTTGGGAAGTACAGCTCAAGTTCGCAGATAAAAACAACAGCTATACTATTATCATAAACAAAGGGGAGGACAACACTTTACACTGCAGAATAAACACAGACCGTGTAGAACTTGAAGATTTAAAGAAACTGCATACTATGGAATAATTGCATTTTAGCGAATTGCCAATATAGTTCTCCGATCACCGTATATCTTTTGTCGGGAAGTTTCACTGCTTCAAAAGCAGCGGACTTATTTGGCATATCGTATATTACTCAATATTTTTGCATTATCACAGTAAAAAAATCAAAAATTCAACGTTTCGGAAATAATTTTTAATAACTCTTTACTTATTTGGAAAATTGTATTAAAATAAAATATATACATTTTAAGAAAGGACGAGGAATAATGTCTGCTATCAAAAGAATTTACGTTGAAAAGAAAAAAGGCTATGATATTGAAGCAAGTCATCTTTTTGCCGATATTAAAGAAAACCTTGGTATAAATGCGCTGAAAGGGCTGCGTATATTATACCGTTACGATATAGAGGATATAAGTGATGATGCTTATGAAAAAGCAAAGAAAACCATTTTTTCAGAGCCTCCCGTTGATATTATATACGAAGAACAAGTCGGACTTTCGGCAGACGAGATCTCTTTCGGTATGGAATATCTGCCCGGACAGTATGACCAGCGCGCAGACTCCGCAATGCAGTGCATACAGATAATAACAGGCGACGACTCAACGCTTATATCCTGCGCGAAAATATATGTGTTAAAAGGCAGCCTGACCGACAACGATATTGACAGGATCAAGAGCTACTGCACCAACCCCGTTGATTCGCGCGAAGCCTCGCAGGACAAGCCCGACACACTTAAAATGCAGCTTTCAGAACCCGAAGATGTTGCAATTGTAACGGGTTTTATTGACAAAACAAATGAAGAGCTTTGCGCGCTTAGACGTGAGCTTGGTCTTGCAATGAGTGATCCGGATATTATTTTCTGCCGTGATTATTTTAAAAACACCGAAAAACGTGACCCCTCAATTACAGAGATCCGCGTTATAGATACCTATTGGTCCGATCATTGCCGTCCCACTACTTTTTCTACCAATATAGAAAATGTTCGGTTTGAGGACGGAAAATATAAGGACACAATTGAAGATGCATGGAAAATGTATCTTGATCTCAGAGAAAAACTCGGACGCACCGAAAAGCCGCTTTGTTTGATGGATATTGCCGTTATGGGTATGCGCGCCCTTAAAGCCGAGGGCAAGCTTGATAACCTGGACGAATCCGAAGAAATAAATGCTTGCAGCATCGTTGTTCCGGTCGATATAGACGGTGAGATCGAGGACTGGCTCATTATGTTCAAAAACGAAACTCACAATCACCCTACCGAGATAGAGCCTTTCGGTGGCGCAGCAACCTGTCTTGGCGGTGCTATCCGTGACCCGCTTTCCGGCAGAAGTTATGTTTATCAGGCAATGCGTGTAACGGGCTGTGGTGATCCGCGTACTTCGGTCGCCGATACTCTTCACGGCAAACTTCCTCAGCGCAAGATATCGACTTCCGCTGCACACGGTTACAGCTCATACGGCAACCAGATAGGTCTTGCCACGGGTATGGTAAGCGAGATATATGACGAAGGCTATATTGCCAAACGTATGGAAATAGGCGCAGTTATAGGCGCTGCAAAGAAAAGCGATGTTATCCGCGAAAGACCCGAAAAAGGCGATATAATTGTTCTTACCGGCGGACGCACAGGACGTGACGGCTGCGGCGGCGCAACAGGTTCTTCAAAGGAACATAACGAAGAATCTATTCTTACATGCGGCGCAGAGGTGCAAAAAGGCAACCCTCCGACAGAGCGAAAATTACAAAGATTGTTCAGGATCCCCGAAGTCAGCCGTATGATAAAACGCTGCAATGATTTCGGCGCGGGCGGTGTTTCCGTTGCCATAGGCGAGCTTGCCGACGGACTTGAAATAAATCTGGACCTTGTGCCCAAGAAATACGAGGGACTTGACGGCACGGAGCTTGCCATATCCGAATCGCAGGAGAGAATGGCTGTTGTTATCGATAAAAACGATATAGATAAATTTATCGGATATGCAAAACAGGAAAATCTTGAAGCGACCGTTGTTGCCGAAGTTACGGACGACCGCCGCTTAAAAATGTTCTGGCGCGGAAAAGATATAGTAAATATTTCCCGTGATTTTCTTGACACAAACGGAGCAAAACAATTTACCGACGTATATGTTGCTCAGCCAAAAACCGAAATGCCCAAACAAAACATTTCGGGTGCAAATACAAAAGAATGTTTTCTTAACAATTTACAGCAGCTTAATGTTGCCTGCCAAAAGGGTCTTGTGGAATGCTTTGACTCAACTATCGGCGCAGGCAGTGTTCTGATG
>CANRCU010000124.1 GCA_947629215.1 uncultured Clostridia bacterium | reverse complement strand
CGATAAATATATCGGTACACACGACCGACCCCGAACTCAGGGTCTTTATGCTGAAAAATCCCAATGCGGCAAAACTTTTTGACCGCCTTGACAAATTCCACGCAGCAGGCATTGAAATGAATTTTCAGATAGTACTCTGCGCGGGTGTGAACGACGGCAAATATCTTGACAAAAGCATAGACGATCTGAGCCGTTATGCGCCCCAAAGCAAAAGTATGTCGATAGTGCCTTTCGGCGAAAGCGCATACAGAGATGGGCTTTATCCTCTGCGGCTGTTTACGCCGAAGGAATGCCTTGAAATAATAAAACAGGTGACCGCACGACAAGAGCAGCTATTGAAAGAAAAAGGCACGCGTTTTTGCTTTTTGGCGGACGAATTTTATTTAACAGCGGACGTTCCCTTGCCCGAATACGAACATTACGAGGGTTTCCCTCAGCTTGAAAACGGTGTCGGCATGGTAACGCTTATGCAAAACGAATTTGACGACGCTTTCGCACGGCTGAAACCGGACAATAAACGCCGTCGGCTCTCCATAGCCACAGGCAAGATCGCTTATGACTTTATTTCGGGGCTTTGCAGCCGTCTTGCCGAAAAACTGACCGACACCGAAATACATGTATATGCGATAGAAAATAATTTTTTCGGTAAAACGATAACGGTCAGCGGTCTGTTAACGGGTACGGATATTATCTCTCAGCTTAAAAATGCCGAGTTGGGCGAATATCTTCTTATACCCGAAAATGCTTTCCGCGCCGATACCACCGTAATGCTTGACGATACGGATATAACGGATATAGAAAAAGTTCTCGGTGTCAGGGCTGTAATGTCTGTTGCCGAAGGACATCGTTTTATTGAACAGATACTTGAATGCGAATAACCACAGGAGGAAAACTGACATGGCAAAGCCGATAGTTGCAATAATAGGCCGCCCTAACGTGGGCAAATCCACACTTTTCAATCGCCTTGCAGGCGAAAGAATATCTATAGTTGAAAATACGCCGGGCGTAACACGCGACAGGATATATGCCGACGCAGAATGGCTGGATTACAGCTTTACCATTATCGATACGGGCGGTCTTGAACCCGAAAGCGACGATCTTATATTAAAAAGTATGTACTCTCAGGCGGAGATAGCCATTGCCTCGGCAGATGTCATCGTTCTTGTGACAGATGTGAAAACAGGCGTTACCGACAGCGATATGCAGGTGGCAAATATACTGAGAAAAGCCCGTAAACCTGTTATTGTGGCTGTAAACAAAGTGGATGACCTTGCAAAATACAGTTTGGATGTGTATGAATTTTATTCGCTCGGCCTTGGCGACCCGATAGGGGTGTCGGCAGGTCAGATGCTTGGTTTAGGCGAGCTTTTGGATAAAATAGTTTCGTACTTCCCCGAAGATGCTAAAGACACGGAAGAGGACGACATTATCAAAGTTGCTATCGTCGGTAAACCGAATGTCGGCAAATCCTCGCTTATCAACCGTATACTTGGCGAAGAACGCGTTATTGTCAGCAATATAGCAGGCACTACGCGCGATGCGGTAGATTCGCCCTATACTTATAACGGGCAGAAATATATTTTTATAGACACGGCAGGTATGCGCCGCAGATCAAAAGTAAAGGAAAATATCGAGAAATTTTCTGTCATACGCGCTGTTGCGGCTGTTGAGCGCGCCGACGTCTGTATAATAATGATAAATGCCGAAGAGGGCATCACCGATCAGGACACCAAAATAGCAGGCATTGCGCACGAAGCGGGCAAAGCCTGTATAATAGCGGTCAACAAGTGGGATATGATCGAAAAAGACAATCACACGATGAATAAATTTATCAAAGATATAGACACAGAGCTTAAATATATGCCCTATGCGCCTAAAATATTTATTTCTGCACTTACCGGTCAGCGTGTCAGCAAACTTTTCGACATGATAAAGACCGTAAACGAAAACAATACTCTGCGAATAGCAACAGGCGTTCTGAACGACGTGCTTATAGAGGCAATGGCAATGAACCAGCCGCCTGCCGAAAAAGGACGTCCGCTGAAGATATATTATATAACTCAGGTATCCGTGCGTCCGCCGACGTTTGTCCTGTTTGTAAACGATACCGAGCTGCTGCATTTTTCGTATAAACGCTACATCGAAAATCAGCTCAGAGAAGCATTCGGTTTTCTCGGTACACCGATACATTTTATTGCAAGAAACCGTAAGGAATAAATAAAAAACAGGAGAATCATTAATTATGTACAGGATCCTATGTTTACTTATAGGCTATATATTCGGCTGTTTTCAGTCGTCATACATCATCGGCAGGTTCAAGGGCATCGACATACGCAAATACGGCAGCGGCAACGCAGGTTTTACCAACACCACACGTGTTTTGGGCAAAGACTGGGGGTATCTGGTTTTCTTTCTTGACACGGCAAAAGTAGTCTGGGCGTGTGTTATCGCAAGTTTGATATTTCATGGCAGCAACACCTTTACATTGGTCATAAAGGATTATCCGCAAAATGCGCTGCCCTGTACATATGCGGGCATAGGCGCAATACTCGGGCATATGTTCCCGTTTTATATGGGGTTCAAAGGCGGCAAGGGGATTGCAAGCTCGCTTGCGCTGATGTTCTGTATTGACTTGCGGGTCGCGCTTATCACCTATGTTGTTGGTATAATAACGGTGCTGACCACGCATTATATCTCGCTCACATCGCTTATTATGCTTGCGCTCTACCCTATCACGCTTGTTATTTTCGGTTTTGACCCCGAAGTCATACTTTTGATAACGGCTTTTTCGATAATGACATATATCAAACATATACCGAATATAAAACGTTTGCTGAACCACACGGAAAGCAAATTCGGATATAACAAAGACGCAAGAAACACTGAAAAGAAGGAAGGTATTTAATATGAAAACAGTTGCGGTCATAGGCTCCGGCAGCTGGGGTACAGCCCTTGCGATACAGCTGCACACAGCAGGGAACAAGGTCATTTTATGGTCGTTTAAAGAGGAAGAGGCGACCGCCATTCTTTCCGACCGTGAAAATAAAGAATTTCTGCCCGGCATAAAATTACCCGAAGATATTGTTGTCACCTGTAAGGACGAGGACGTAAGCTGGGCGGATATGCTTGTTTTTGCCACCCCGTCAAAATTTACACGCAGCATGGTATTGCGCTTTAAACCGCTTATAAAAGACGGACAAATAGTTGTAAACGTATCGAAAGGGCTTGATGAGGAATCTCTGAAATGCCTTTCGGAAGTCATAGCCGAAATAGCACCTCAGGCAAAAGTCGCAGTTTTGTCCGGACCGAGCCACGCCGAAGAAGTAGGCAGGGGCATGGCAAGCGCGCTTGTTGCCGCTTCAAAAGACCCCGAAGTTGCCGCAGAAGTACAAAATACCTTTATGTCGACTATGTTCCGCGTATATACAAGCACCGATATAATCGGTGTACAGCTTGGCGGAGCGCTCAAAAACCTTATTGCTTTGGCGGCAGGCGCTGCCGACGGCTGCGGATTCGGCGATAATGCAAAAGCTGCTCTTATGACGCGCGGTATTGCCGAAATATCCCGTCTTGGTGTTGCTATGGGCGCAAATGCAAAAACTTTTTCGGGGCTTACGGGTATAGGCGATCTGATAGTCACCTGTACAAGCCGTCACAGCCGCAACAGACGTGCAGGCGTACTTTTGGGTCAGGGAAAACCTCTTGACGAAGTTCTTTCCGAAGTACACATGGTCGTAGAGGGTGTAGTCAATGCAAAAGCGGCATATTTGCTTGCGCAGAAACTTGGCGTGGATATGCCCATAACAACAGCAATAAACGATGTTTTATACAACGGTCTTAACGTCAAAGAGGCTGTTTTGCGGCTGATGACACGTGACCGTATTGAGGAATAAAAAATGCTCATAACAAAGGAAATGCGGTGGGATAAAAATATCAAAGAGCCGGAAAAAATGATAGACGATATACGGCACGGCAAAGCGCCGTTCAATGTATATCTTATCTGCACCGCAGCCAACGGAAAAACCGAAATAATATCCTGCAAACAGGCGATCAAACCTTTCAACAAGCCCGAGGAGCGCAGGGTGATAGGCGCTGCTGTCGGTAAACAGGCTGCATTTGATATGCTTGCCGAGATATATGCCGAAAAACTTTGACCATATATATGCCGTCACGTTTTTTGACGGAGGTGCGATATGTTTTTTACTGTTTTGAAATTCATTTTTAATATAATACTTGTGCTGCTGCTCTTTTTGTTGATAATAACAGCCGTGCTTCTTTTTTCGCATATCAGATACGAAATTTCGGGTGCGTATGAGAACAAGGCTGAATTTAACGTAAAGATAGGCTGGCTTTTCGGCTTATTGAAACTAAATTATTGTTACGGCGGTGAAGAGCCGGGATTAAAAATCATACTTCCGTTTTCCAAAAAAAGAAAAAAAGTTGCAAGCGAGCCACGGATAGAAAACGATGTCAAAAGCATTGCCGAGGATATTGCCGAAAAAGCCGAGGAAACGGCTTTTGAAGCCGAAGACGAGCTGTCCGAAAAAGCGGCTGACGAGTTTTGGGACACAGCGGATACGGACGCCGGTAATTTTATTCCGGATAACGACACGGAAGATTTTTCGGATAATGACGAGAGCATTGATATTTCTGCCGATAATAAAGCCAAAAAGAAAAAAAAGCGTAAAAAGAAAGCGGATATATCGGGAACTTTCGCCAAAATACAAAATTATTGCGAACAGCTGATATATTTTAAAGAACGCTATGACCCTGCGCTTATCATAAAAAATATATTTGTTTTTTTTGCCGATGAAATAAAGGCTTTAGGTCTGCAAAGCGGCAGTCTGGACGGTGAGATCGGCTTTGCCGACCCTGCCTATACGGGGCTGATGCTTGGCGGTGTCGGAACTGTTCGGGCAATGCTGCCGCTTGACATAAATATAGACGGCAATTTCTCGGGAAAAACCGTTTTACTGCGCGGCGAAGCAAGGGGTAAAACTTATTTCGGCAGGTTATTGAAGCCTGCGCTGAAATTTATATTTACACGACCCGTATTGCTTATAATAAAGGACTTTTTATTCACGAAGGGAGATAAAAAATGAGTAATCTAAACGAAAACTTTGAAACTATGTTCAACAAAATGGAAAATTTTGTTTCGACCAAAACCGTTGTCGGTGAACCGCTCAGGTTAGGCGATATTACGCTTATCCCCCTTGTGGATGTATCTTTCGGCATGGGCGCAGGCTCCAAAAGCACAGCTAAGGAGAAAAACGAACGCGGCGGCAGCGCAAGCGGCGGTCTTGGCGCAAAAATATCGCCTACCGCAATAATGGTCATTCAGAACGATACCGTACAAATAATAAACGTTAAAAATCAGACAGCTATCGACAAAATAGCAAATATGGCGCCAAGTATAATGAATAAGCTGAATTTTTCGGCAGGCGCAAGACACAAATTCGATGACGAAATAATAACAACGGATAAGGACGAATGAGCTTATGAAAGACTTTTTTACCGAACAGCTTGTAAAACACAGTACGACCGCAAAGGAAAACAAACTACGCGCTGTATTTACAGGCGTGTATATTGCAATAATCATATATATATTGCTTAATTTCTGTGTAAAGGCAGGCAATGAAGGGCAGATGTCGTTTTTTGTGATAGGTCTGTTTCTTGCCTTTGGGGTCGGATATATGGGATACAGGCAATTTACGGGGTTTAACGTTGAATTTGAGTATATATACACAAACGGTATACTTGATATAGACGTTATACGCAACCGTTCACGCAGAAAGACCGTTTTTTCGGCAGGTGTTGGGGATTTTGAAATAATGGCGCATATCTCGGATAAAGAGCATCTTTCACCTTATAAGGGATTGGGGGAGATAGACTTTGGCAGCGGTAAAGTACAGGAAAACACATATATTTTTGTCACCACTTACAAAGGCGCGAAAAAACGTTTTATAATCGAGCCAAAAGAAGAACTTTTAAAAGCTATGCTCGTTGACCTGACACCGCGGAGATTATACTTAAAAAAACAGTAAGGCTTTGCCCAAACCGCACTTTTATAAAATGAAAATCTTTAGGGGGACAGCATCCCCCGTAAAATAATAAATTTTTAAGGAGGTTTTTTTATGGAAAACTGTTTATACTGTAAAAACAAAGCAAAACTTGACTCGCTCATGATCTATATTGCAGATCTTGGTGTAACAAAGCTCTATCTCTTTAAAGAGCAGACTTACTACGGTCGCTGTGTCATAGCCTATAAAGAACATGGCAAAGAGCTTACAGACCTTACCCCCGAGGAAGCTGCTCTCTTCATCAAAGATATGCAGACCGCAGGCAGAGCTATCGCAAAAAGCGTCAACCCGAAAAAGGTCAATTACGGTATGTTCAGCGATACTCTCCCTCATCTTCATGTACATATTGTACCTAAGCAGGAGGGCGGTCATACATTCGGCGGTACATTTGAGATGAATGTTGAACCTCCGAAATATCTTACAGATGAAGAATATGCCGAGATCATAGACAAAATAAAAGCTAATCTTTAAAAAACAGGGGTGTTGCTTTGCAATGCCCCTTTAAAAATATTTGATGATATCTTGATATTCCGAGAGGATGATATAATATGTTTATAGACTTACATCTGCATCTTGACGGTTCATTGTCCCTTGAAACAGTGAAAAGGCTTTTGGTTATGGAAAATATACCTGTTGAAAAAAGCGATGAGGAACTTATGAAGCTTTTAAAGGTGGACAATAATTGCAGAGACCTTAACCAATATCTTGAAAAGTTTGATTTCCCTCTTTCTCTTTTACGGACGGAAGAAAGCATAACATATGCCGTATATGCCCTTCAGGAAGAACTTATAAAAAAAGGCTGCATTTATGCCGAGATAAGGTTTGCCCCTCAGCTGCACACAAACAAAGCCCTGACCCAGGAAAAAGTTGTGGA
>CANRCU010000123.1 GCA_947629215.1 uncultured Clostridia bacterium | reverse complement strand
GCCCGATATAGCTTTTTATCTGCCATGCCTGCATACCTATCTTTTCGGCGATCTCCGCGTTGCCGAGTCCTTTTTTCAAAAGCTGTTTGCATTCAAGTATATAACGCAGCTGCCGCGCTATCATACTGAGTATCTGTATGGGCGAATTATCCTTTGTATTAAGCATATTGCCATACATTTCCAGTGCGTCCGAAGTGCTGCGCCTGCCTACGGCGTCTATCATATGGAATATATAGGTATCAAGTGATTTGCTGCATACCTCGTCAATATCCTGTTTGGTTATTGCCCTGCCGCCTGCATATTCTTCGGCTTTTTTTAATTCCCCAAGCAGGTTTTCCATATCGCCGCCCACTTCGGCAACAAAATATTCGGGACATTCTATGCCGTTTTTGCAATTGCTTTTTACAAAAGCCGTCAGCTCGTTTTCTTTTGGTCTGTTAAATTCCAGACATTCGCCGAGTTTTTTGACTTTTTTGTAGAGAGAACTGCGCTTATCCACTTTTTTTGCATCTTCGGTAAAAATAAGCGTCGCAGTTTCGGGCAGCTCTGAGAGATAATCGCACATTGCGTCGCTGTCGGCCTTTCTGCCCCGCGTAAAAAGCTCGCTTCCGCGGACGATAACTATTTTTTTGTCCGACATCAGCGGCAGCATTTCACAATCCTCTATAACGGCGGTCGTTTCGGTTCTGTCGTTGTAGACTATGCGGTTCATTTCGGGGAAAGCGTTTTCGGATAAGACCGCGTCGGCAATTTTCTGTTCCGCCTGTAAAACAAGGTAGCGTTCTTCACCGAAAAGCAGATATAGATTTTTAATATTTTTTGTATCGACTTTTGACGGCATTGTCTTACTCCTTTTTCTGTTTCACATATGGCATAAAATCGGGGTCGATCTCATCGGGGAAGTTGTATTTGTCATAGAACAGATAAGCGCATACGGCGCCCGTGAACGGTATTGTGAACAAAAGCCCCATACTGCCTATGAGCGATTGTATAAGTTGCACCACAACGACCTCGCGGTTTATAAGCTCGATAGGGTTGTAATTGTTTGCAACAAGCAGCAGCACTTCCGTAAACCCCGTGCCTATATATGCCAAAATAAGCGTGTTTGTCATAGTGCCCATTATATCCCTGCCTATATTCAGGCACGAGCGGAAGTAATCGCCTCTTTCCATGGGTACGCCTTTTTCGTGTATCTCCCAAAGAGCCGTAGCTATAGAGATGGAAACATCCATAACGGCGCCGAGCGCGCCTATCAGCACACCTGCAAATACAACGGCTTTAAGGTCTATCGTAAAACCTATGTCAAGTATCGACAAATAGTAGGAACATTCGTCTATCATGCCGTTTAAATGCAAAACGCCTATCATTATGCCCATTAATGCGGCGCAGAGGGTCACACCGCTCATACAGCCGATAATCGCGCCTAAAGTTTTTCTTGACGGTCCGTGTACTATGACCATTGTTGTGGCTATCGACATAAAACAGGTCATGCCCGTCCAGAAATATATATTGCGTCCTGCAAGCACAGCCGGGATAAAGACCCCGAACACAAAACCGCCCGTCAGCAAAAGCGCAAAAATAGTGTTCAGACCTTTTACACCGCCAAAAATTATAAGGCAGACAAAAAATACAACAGCCGCCATTGCAAGCGCAAAACTGCGGTCATAGCCCGCAAAAGTCCAGTTTCCGTCCCCGTAGGAAGTAAGCACGACTTTGTCGCCCTTTTCTACCGTCTTGTAGTCGACCTCGTCATAGACATCCGCATACTGGCTTGCCGTAACTTCGGTGCCGTCCCCAAGTTTTGCGGTGAACTTTGTTTCCTCGCCCTCATAGAGATATGCTTCGCGCGTATAGTCGCTTGCCTCGTTCACCTCGGTCACAACGGCAGACTTGCTCACAGAACCTGCATTTACATCCGGTTTTCTGTAATTCAGCCTGTTGCCGACAACTATGTAAACGGCGGCTATGGCAACGGCGGCACAGTATATCAAAATATGCCTGAACTTTTCCAAAATACTCGCCTTGCTTTCTTATTTATTTCCCAAGACAAAATTCGCTGAAAATTTTGTCTATTATATCATCTTCGACCGAATCGCCCGTTATCCTGCCCAAAGCCGTATATGCTTCGCTCAGATCCATTGTCAGAAAATCTTCGGGCATACCGCCGTTTATTGTGTCTATCACGTTTTCAAGGCTTTTCCTTGCTTTGAAAAGCTCCGATTTGTTCCTTTCGGAACTTATGACAGCCTCCGTTCCGACATTTATGCCGCCCGACATGAACATACGCCTTATTTCGGCTGCAAGGGTGTCAAGCCCAGTTTCGTTTTTGGCGGAAATATCTATAACGGCGCAGCCGCAGCCTTCCATATCGGCTTGGGTTATCTTTTGCGAAAGGTCGGTCTTGTTGAGCAGTATAATGGCTTTTTTGTTCTTTGTCAATGCCAATATCTCTCTGTCCTCGTCCGTCAGCTCTTCCGAGCTGTCTATCACCGCAAGCAGCAGCTCTGCGTCTTCGGCAAATTTCCTCGACCTCTCGACACCCATTTTTTCTACCGTGTCGGAGGTATCGCGTATACCTGCCGTATCTATCAGATTTAAGGGTATACCGTCAAGATTGACGCTTTCGCGCAGTATATCGCGCGTTGTGCCGGGTATATCCGTAACAATGGCGCGTTCTTCTTCAAGCAGGCTGTTCAGCAAAGAGGACTTGCCTACGTTTGGTCTGCCCAAAATGACCGTGTTTATACCCTCGCGCAGTATACGTCCCGTGTCCGCGCTGCGGATAAGGCGGTCTATGCCCTCCATAACTTCGAGAGTGCCGCTTTTTATCGTCTGCCTTGTCATCGTTTCGTCGTCATGTTCGGGGTAGTCGACAGATACCTCGATGTGTGCCGTCATTTCAAGCAGTTTTTCTCTTAAATGATTTATCCTGCGCGAGAGCTTGCCTTCAAGCCTTGCTTCGGCTGCGCGCCGGCTTTCTTCGGTGCTTGCGTTTATTACGTCTGTAACAGCCTCGGCTTGCGTCAGGTCTATCCTGCCGTTAAGAAAGGCGCGTTTGGTAAATTCACCCGGTTCGGCTATCCTTGCGCCGCTTTTCAGCACAACATCAAGTACAGCCGATAAGGACGCATATCCGCCGTGACAGTTTATTTCAACTATATCTTCGCATGTATAGCTGTTAGGCGCGCGCATTATCGAAACCAAGGTTTCGTCTATCACTTCGTTTTCAAAAACTATATTCCCGTAAGATATGGTGTGGCTTTTGCGTTCGGCAAGAGGACAGCCCTTTTTAGGCACAAAAAGACTGTCGGCTATGCCGATGGCTCGTTCGCCGCTTATACGCACTATGCCGATGCCGCCGCTGCCTGCTGCTGTGGATATTGCGGCTATCGTATCAAATTCGGTCACATAAGGCATTTGTATTCCCTCCCGTCTTACCTGTCGGTTAGATTATACCACAAAAGAGTAA
Organism: uncultured Clostridia bacterium; assembly: GCA_947629215.1. Taxonomy (GTDB): domain Bacteria; phylum Bacillota; class Clostridia; order Lachnospirales; family CAG-274; genus RGIG4310. Next base: position 3,506 of record CANRCU010000123.1, on the reverse strand, counting down.
GAAGTACAACTTATAAAATAAATTTTTTGTTGTACTCTGACCGATGTTGTGCTATAATATTCGACAAGCAGGGCTTTCTCAAAGCGGAGAAATATTTGAAAAGAGGTATGTTTATGAAAAGACCCGTTTGTATAGTTTTATGTCTGACTATCGTTATAACACAGTGTATAACAGCCTTTGCCGATGTATCTGCGGCAAAAGCGGCTGTAAAAGAATATATTTCGGGGGTAGATACGGGCGCGCTCTGCGTTGACGACGACTGGCTGGTGCTTGCTTTGGCAAAAAGCGGTGAAGACCTGCCCGAACCCCGATATAATGCGTATTATAACTCCCTTTGTGCCAAATTAAAGGAAAATAACGGTGTACTCAACGAACGTCGCTATACGGATTATTCAAGAACTATCATAGCACTGACCGCCGTCGGCAAAGATCCGCGTGATGTTGCGGGCTATGATCTGACCGAAAAACTTGCGGACTTTGACAGTGTTGTAAAACAGGGCATAAACGGCAGTATCTATGCGCTTATAGCTTTGGATTGCGGCTGTTATGAGATACCGAAATGTCCCGTCGGCAAAACTCAGGCAACGCGCGCGCTTTATTTGGAACGTATCTTGAATGCGCAGAATGCGGACGGCAGCTTTTCTCTTGCGGGCGATGGCGACAGCGATGTTACGGCAATGGCTTTGCAGGCGCTTTCACGGTATACCGATAAAAAGGAAGTAAATATTGCCGTTGAAAAAGCGCTTGACTGGCTTTCGTCAAACCGCACGGAGGACGGCGGCTTTGTTTCGCGCGGTGAAGAAAACTGCGAAAGCGCCGCTCAGGTGCTGACAGCCTTGGGAGAGCTGGGTATAGATGCGGACACGGACGAGCGTTTTGCGAAAAACGGCGTTACCGTTGCCGATAATGTGCTGAGTTTTGCGCGTGACGGCGGATATGCGCATCTGCATACACAGACTTCAGCCGACAAAATGGCTACCGAACAGGCATTGTATTCGCTTGTTTCATATATAAGACAAAAAGAGGGCAAACCGTCTTTGTATACAATGAAAGAAAAGACCGAAGATACAGAAAACAAGATAGTCGAATGGTCGGCAAAAGCGAAGGCGGCATTTGAAAAATTATGAAAGATATATCCGTAAAAAGTAAGATAATTATTGTTGTTGTAGGCGTGCTGCTTGCGCTGGCATACAATGCGGGCGGAAAAAATGACACGGTCGGGCATGAAAACACTGCGGAAAATACCGCCGTTGAAACGAAAGCTGTTTTTGAAACGACACTTGAGAACGTTACGGAGATATTTACCGAAAGCACGACCGAACCGACTTCAAGCACGACAGAAACGACTTCCGAGCCGGTAATCGAAAGCACGACAAAAGACACTGCCGAAAAAATTACGGAAACAGTGACCGAAAATATCACGGAAGCGCCCACCGCAGCGCCCGAAAAAACGCCCGTTCCCGAACAGGCAAAACAAATGTCGTGTACGGTCTCGATCGACTGCTCGAAAATTTTTGACAATATAGACGCTTTTGACCCCGATAAAATAGGGCTGCTGCCCGAAAACGGGCTTATACTGCCGCCCGAAAAAGTTGAGATCACCGACGGTGACAGCGCTTTTGACGTGCTTAAACGCGTAACGATGGCTCATGGCATACATTTTGAGTTTTCGCAGACGGCGGCTTTTGATTCGGTATATATTGAGGGCATAAACAATATTTACGAGTTTGACTGCGGAGAGCTTTCGGGCTGGATGTACAGGGTCAACGGCGAATATACGGGTTACGGCTGCGACAGATGCGAGCTGAATGACGGCGACAAGGTGGAATTTATATATACCTGCGACCTTGGCAGGGACGTGGGTGACGATTATACAAAAAGACAATGAAAAAACAATATAAAGGCTACGATCATTTCGGTGATATTCACCCGCTTTTCACTTTTTTTTATTTTATGTCGGTTTTCTTTTTTACGGTCATGAGCTTTGACCCCGTTTGCCTTTTGGCTGCGCTTGCGGGGGCTGCGCTTTACTGCCTGTCCGTATTGGGCTTTGGGGCGCTTTTGAAACGCTTGTTTGCAATGCTGCCCGTTTTTTTGGCTGCTGCGCTTATAAATCCGCTTTTCAGCCATAAAGGGCAGACCATACTGACATATTTTCCAAACGGCAATCCGCTGACAGCCGAATCCGTTCTTTTCGGTCTGGCATCGGGGGCAATGCTGGTCGCAGTGCTTATGTGGGCAGAGCGGTTCAACGCTGTAATGACTTCCGACAAGATAATATATATATTCGGCAAAATTTTGCCGAACGGTTCTTTGCTAATCTCTATGACATTCAGGTTTATACCGTATTTTACCGAATGTTTCAAAGAGATATTGCAGATACGAAAGACGGCGGCGCAAAAACGCCCGTTTTCGGGTATAAGGTCGGTCGCGGAGGCTTTTTCGGTGCTTATGAGCCGAATGCTTGAAAGCAGCATAGAGATTTCGGATTCGATGCAGGCAAGAGGTTACGGCAGCTGTAAGAGGACAAATTATTCGCTCTTTCGCATTACTTTTCGCGATAAAACGGTGTTTGTTATCTGGGGCATACTTTTTGCGGTGCTTGTTGCTTTTTTTATGCATGGGCGGTTCTCGTTTGACTATTATCCCGCAATAAAGACCCCGACGGGGCATTTTGCGGCTTATCCAAGCTTTTTTGCGCTTTATCTTATACCCGTTGTCATAAATATAAAAGAGGAAATGAAATGGCGTTTGTTGAGATCAAAAATCTGAATTTTGTATACCCCGGGGCGGACAGTCTTGCGCTTGAAGATATTTCGCTGAAAACAGACAGGGGAGAGTTCGTTATACTTTGCGGACAGAGCGGCTGCGGCAAGACCACGCTTTTAAGACAGCTCAAACCGATAACAGCGCCTTGCGGCAAACGCTTGGGCAGCATTTTATACAACGGTAAAGACATATCCCTGCTTTCAAAACGTGAGCAGGCGGAAAAAATAGGTTTTGTTATGCAAGATCCCGAAAATGGTATAGTGACAGATAAAGTCTGGCACGAGCTTGCGTTCGGGCTTGAAAATATAGGTACCGACAGCGACGAGATAAGGCGCAGAGTAGCCGAAACGGCGGCATTTTTCAATATAGACGGGCTTTTCGGCAGAACGGTCGGCACGCTTTCGGGCGGACAGAAACAGCTTGTCGCCTTGGCAGCGGTAACGGCTATGCGCCCCGAGCTTATCATACTTGACGAGCCGACTTCACGGCTTGACCCGAATGCCGCGTCGGAATTTTGCAATATGTTCAGGCGCATAAATGTCGAATTGGGTATCACAATTATAATAAGCGAGCATAGTCCCGAAAATGTATTCGGCTTTGCCGATAAGATAGTTGTTATGTCGGAGGGGCGCATATGTGCGGCGTTATCTCCGCGCGAATGTACGGGGTTTTTGCGCCGCAAAGCCGACCCCATGCTGCTTGCCATGCCTTCCGCCGCAAGGATAGGCGAGGCTGCG
>CANRCU010000122.1 GCA_947629215.1 uncultured Clostridia bacterium | reverse complement strand
TTAACAACTCCTTTTTAGTGTTTATTTTATTATAATTCATAACTTAGTTTTTTGTCCACTTTTTTAGTATAGCACCAACCCAAGATTATTAAGTTGCGGAATAAACTTATCTATTACTTTGGTAAATGCTTGATTTGACATACAAGTGTAGTTGTTTTCTTTTTTCATTCTGAATATTGACATAATTATTCCTCCTCCGGTTTGGTTATTTATATATGCGGTTCATTTATTGTTTTAGATACTTAAATAAATTTGTATATTTACTAAAAAAACAAAAAGCGCAGTTCCTTTTTGAAACTACGCTTAATGTTGAAAGTTTTTTGCACTTCTAATATACCAAGATATATGGCATATCTAAGACTAAGTGCATTTTTATTTCATTTTTAAAAATTAAAATAGGAACAATTCAAGTTAAAACCCTCAATTCTATGCGGATTTTACTTGCTTGTTCCTATAATAACATATTCACCTGTTTTGTTATCAGAAAGTCATTTTTGCTTTTAAATATTCTTTAAGATCGGCTGTTTTGATCCTTTCTTGCTGCATTGTATCTCTGTCACGAACGGTAACGGAACCGTCGTCGGCAGATTCAAAATCATAGGTGATACAGAAAGGTGTGCCGATCTCATCCTGTCGGCGATAACGTTTGCCTATGCTTTGCGCGTCGTCAAATTCACAGTTAAACTCTTCGGAAAGCATTTCGTATATCTTGCCTGCCTCCTCCGAAAGTTTTTTGGAAAGCGGGAGTATTGCTGCCTTTACGGGCGCAAGAGCGGGGTGGAAGTGAAGTACCACACGTGAATCGCCGCCTTCAAGCTCCTCTTCGTCATATGCTTCGCAAAGGAAAGCAAGTGTAACACGGTCTGCGCCAAGCGACGGCTCTACGCAGTAAGGTATGTATTTTTCGTTTGTTGTGGGGTCGAAATAGTCAAGCGTTTCCCCGCTGTGATTTGAGTGTGCTTTAAGGTCAAAATCCGTTCTGGACGCAATACCCCAAAGCTCGCCTTTTCCAAAGGGGAACATATACTCAATATCCGTGGTAGCATTGCTGTAATGAGAAAGCTCTTCTTTGCTGTGGTCACGCAAAACAAGGTTTTCTTTTGCTATATTAAGGCTGACAAGCCAGTTATAGCAAAATTCTTTCCAATAGGCGAACCATTCAAGCTCGCTGCCCGGTTTGCAGAAAAATTCAAGCTCCATTTGCTCAAATTCACGTGTGCGGAAAATAAAGTTGCCGGGCGTTATCTCGTTACGGAAAGACTTGCCTATCTGACCTATACCGAACGGAATTTTCTTTCTTGTGGTGCGCTGTACGTTTTTAAAGTTTACAAAAATGCCCTGAGCCGTTTCGGGGCGCATATAGACAACATTTTTTGCATCTTCGGTAACGCCTGCATGTGTCTTGAACATAAGATTGAACTGACGTATATCGGTAAAGTTATGACTGCCGCAGCTTGGGCATGGGATGTTGTTTTCGGCTATATAAGATGTCATCTGCTCGTTTGTCCAGCCGTCGGGGCTGTCGTTTATGCCGTTTTCGTGCATATAATCTTCGATTATTTTGTCTGAGCGGAAACGCTCTTTACAATCTTTACAATCCATAAGAGGATCGTTAAAGCCGCCCACATGGCCGCTTGCGACCCATACTTCGGGGTTCATAAGTATCGCGCAGTCAACGCCGACATTATATGGGTTCTGCTGCACAAATTTTTTCCACCATGCTCTTTTGACATTGTTTTTAAGCTCTACACCGAGGGGACCGTAATCCCAGCTGTTTGCAAGCCCGCCGTAAATTTCGGAACCTGCGTACACAAAGCCTCTTGATTTTGCGAGAGCAACTACTTTATCCATTGTTTTTTCCATTTTGAGATCTCCTTTTAATTATTTTATTCGTCAATGATATTGTCATCGGCAGGCATAATGACAACGCAGATTATATAGACCACTATGCCCGGGAATATACCCGTAAAGAAAGTACCAAGCGCAAAAATAAGCCTTAAAACGGTTTTGTCGATACCCAGATAATCTGCTATACCGGCGCATACGCCTTTTAACATTGCATCTTGGGATCTGTAAAGTTTTTTCATATAAATACCTCCTGCTCATGCTTGTGATACATATAAGCCATTGCCGACAGATCAAAATTTAAATTTTTTTGTTTCGGACATGGATATAGCTTTATCGCCGCATACAAGAATGTGATCCATAAGCAATATGCCATATTCATATAATTTTTGCTTTATTGCCATTGTTGTCGATATATCTTCAATAGAAAAATTCTGTGTACCGCGCGGGTGATTATGCGCGCAAACGGCATATGACGCGCGGTATTGATTTATATTGCAAATGACATTGTTGATATTAAGCTCGACACTGTCGTTCTTGCCCTCTGCGACTTTTACAAGTTTTATTATGCGCTTGTTTTCGTCAAGACATACAATATAAAATCTTTCGACCGTCAAATCTTTCATCAAATCAAAAAAATACTTTTTGACCTGCTCGGTATTTTTAAGTCGTTTTGCGTTAAGTTTAACGGGCGAACATCTGTTGTGCAGCTTGCCCGTTAAAGAAACAAGTATCGCCGTGTTTATGCTGACACCCGTGCGCTGCGCTATTGCCTCCGGTTCGGAATTTATAAGCGTATAAAGATCGCCGAATTCTTCAAGCATCCTGTGCGCAAGCGAATTGGTGTCTTTTCTTGGAATAGCGTAGAAAAGCAGCAATTCCAGTATCTGATGTTCCTCAAAATTATCAAAGCCGTTTTCATGCAGAAAACGTTGTTTAACTCTTTCTCTGTGTCCGCCATGGACATTATTTCCGCCGGTCATTTATTTTACCTGTTCAACTACTTGTTTATAGTCATCAAATCTGCCGCTGTAGATTATGTTAAGCAGCTTGTCGGCGCGTCTGACAGCTTTTTTTATAAGCGCATCCGAAAGTATGTTTTTGTCCATAGCCTCGGCTATCTCATCCAAATCGACAACACGCACAGAGCCGTTTTTTTCTATGATAACATCAATGAGAAGATCGTTGAAGGTATAGGCATTTTCCTCCGCATCATATTCTGTTTCTATAATATCGCAGTACCAATAAACAAGCTCCCCGTTTTTGTCAAGGAATTTGCTTACCTTGAAACCCTCTTTTATAAAATAACAGGAAATGCCGTGTGTGAACGGATGAACGGGGCTGAGGACGTTCCACTTTGTAACGACCTTATCTGTATCTATTGTAACAATAATATCGTCTTTTAGCAATAGTTTTTCGTTTGGAATGAACCTTTTTCTGTATAATTTCGGGGTATCCATTTTATCACCGTCCTGTTATAAAGCTGTTTCATCGGATATGAGTTCTTCCGAATAGTTACATTCGGGGTTTGAACAGGCTATATGCTTGTTTTTTGTACCTTTTTCAACAAGAATACCGCCGCAGATGGGGCAGGTCTTGCCCGTGGGTTTGTTCCATAACATAAGGTCACATTCGGGATTGTGTTCGCAGCCGTAATATCTTCTGCCCTTTTTTGTTTTTTTGACATAGACCTTACCGCCGCATTTGGGACAAAGTACACCCGAATCTTCAAACAGAGGTTTTGTATTCCTGCATTCGGGGAAGCCCGGGCAGGCAAGAAACTTGCCGTAGCGTCCGTATTTAATGACCATATTTCGTCCGCATTCTTCACAGATTATATCGGTTTTTTCGTCCTCTATCTTTACATTTTCGACCTTTTGTTCCGCCTCTGAAAGCAATGCTTCAAAAAGCGGATAAAAGTTTCTCAGAATATCTTTCCATTCAAGAGAGCCGGACTCTACCTTGTCAAGCGCCGACTCCATATCGGCGGTAAATTCGGTATTGATTATCGCCTCAAAATTATCCTTTATTATTTGATTGACAACTTCGCCAAGTTCGGTCGTATAGAAAAGTTTGTTTTCTTTTGTAACATAATTTCGCGCTTGTATAGTGGTTATTGTAGGCGCATATGTGCTTGGGCGGCCTATGCCCAATTCTTCAAGCGTTTTGATAAGCATGGCTTCGGTGTAACGCGCAGGCGGCTGCGTGAAGTGCTGCTGATCGGTCAAATTTACAAGACTGAGTTTATCGTTTTCGGCAACTTCGGGTATGTTTTTGCCGTCCTCCTCGTCCTTTTCCTCGTTCTTTTTGTATACAAGCAGATAACCGTCAAATTCAAGCAGAGAACCGCTTGTTCTGAATTGATAGTCGGTACCCTCGGGAGTTATTTTAACGGACATCGTTTTGTATATTGCAGGCGTCATCTGGCTTGCTATAAAGCGTGACCAGATAAGTTTGTACAGCTTATACTGCTCGGTGGTAAGGCTGCCTTTTATCGTTTCGGGATCTCTTGCGGCTGAGGTGGGGCGTATTGCCTCGTGTGCATCCTGAGCGCGGCTGTCCGTTTTATATTGGCTTTTATCACGCAGATATTTCCGGTCAAAATTTTTAAGTATATATGCCTTTGCGTCCTCGTACGCCTCATCCGAAATACGCACGCTGTCGGTCCTGATGTAGGATACAAGACCGACTGTACCCTCACCCTTTATATCTATACCTTCGTAAAGCTGCTGAGCGACACGCATTGTTTTTTGTGCGGCAAATCCAAGCAGTTTTGATGCCTCCTGCTGCAAAGTGCTTGTTGTGAACGGAGGAACGGGATTTTTGACGCGAGAACCCTTTTTCACGTTGGATACAATAAAATTTTTGTCTTTTACAGCATTTATGATATTATCGGCATCGGCTTTCGTGTCAATGTCAAGTTTTGAAGACGATGTTCCGTAAAACTTGGCTTTTATGGTTTTTTTGCTGCCTGACTTAAATTCCGCTTCAAGGCTGTGATATTCCTGCGGAACAAAGTTTTCTATCTCTTCGTCGCGGTCACATATAAGTCTTAATGCAATCGATTGAACACGACCCGCCGATAAGCCTTTTTTGACCTTTTTCCAAAGCAAAGGGCTTATTTTGTAACCGACTATACGATCAAGCGCACGTCTTGCCTGCTGAGCATTGACAAGATCCATATCTATCTCACGCGCCTCTTTTATAGAGCGTTTTACAGCATTTTTGGTTATCTCGTTAAAGGTTATCCTATATGCTTTGGACGGATCGATTTTCAGCGCAAACAGCAGATGCCAGCTGATAGCTTCTCCCTCACGGTCGGGGTCGGTCGCAAGATAGACTTTTTCGGCAGCCTTCGCTTCTTTGCGAAGTTTTGCCAGCAATTCGCCCTTGCCTCTGATAGTTATATATTTAGGCTCAAAGTCGTTGTCTATGTTTATGCCGAGTTCGCTTTTGGGCAAGTCACGGACATGACCGACAGACGCCTCTATCTTATAATTACTTCCTAAAAATTTTTTCAGTGTTTTCGCCTTTGCGGGCGATTCCACAATAACAAGATACTTACTCATAATATCCCCCTTATTTTATATGATCCGAAACAAAATTCAGCTTCTTACATAGCGCTGACCGCTTAATTTTGCGATAAGCCCGTTTAATTCAAGCGTCAGTAATATGCCTTGAAGTGTTCTTGTTTCAAATCCTGTTTTTGCGGCAAGTTCTTCGACCGACTGAGGTACCAGATCTATACATTCAAAGACCGTCTTTTCATCGGCTGTGACCGAATCGTCGGGAATGATCGCTTTTTTAGGTACTTCTTTTTTGATATTGTAAGATTCCAGTATATCGTCGGCTGAAAGGAGAGGTTCGGCACCTTCCTTTATCAAAGTGTTGCAGCCGACGCTTGAATACGATGTAATATTGCCGGGTACAACAAAAACGTCCCTGTTTTGGTCGATGGCATGGCGAACTGTTATAAGCGACCCGCTTCTTTTGGCGGCTTCCACAACGGCAACGCCCTTTGAAAGACCGCTGATTATACGATTCCTCTGCGGAAAAGTGAATGCAGTGCCTCTTGTACCGGGCGGATATTCGCTTATGATACAGCCGTTTTGTATTATCTTTTCACGAAGCGCGCGATTGCTGCGCGGATAACAGACGTCAATACCCGTTCCCATAACGGCAACGGTTTTCCCGCCGCCGTCTATTGCGCCTTTGTGCGCATAACTGTCTATACCCTCGGCCATACCGCTGACGACAACGACACCGCTTTTTGCAAGCTCTTTGCTTATGTTGTATGCAACGGAAGAACCGTACTCGGTGCAGTTTCTTGAACCGACTATGGATATTTTCGGTTCCTCCTTCGGGAATTGACCTATGATATACAAGCCGAGCGGACAATCGTATATTTCTTTCAGAAGGTCGGGAAATTCATTGTCGTTTCGTGTTATGAAACGGGATCTTGCTTTTTCTGCATCCGAAATCAGAGAATCCATATATTCATTATTTTTTTGTTTCAGAACGATATTGTACATATCTTTTGAATCGATGCCCGAAACATGGCATATTTCACGGCTGTTTGCGTGCCATACCGCCTCGGCTGAGCCGAAGTGTTCATAAAGTTTTGTCCTTTGCTTTATATTTATCTGCAAAAGACTGTTTAGCCACATTATGTAGTTGTTTTCAGAATACATAGCCCAACACCGTTCCGTCAAAATTTTTCTACTATATAATAAAATACTTTTGCAACAAATCTACATTACCACATAAAACAAAAATAATCAAGATAAATTTTTTATTTTTTAAAAAATTCTTTCTTGTCTATACGGTATGCAAAAAGTCAAAAATTATAACACGATCAATAAACCCGCAGTATTGGCAGATAAACCCTGTTTGCCAAACAAAAAAGCTGCCGTAAACAGCCGAATGTTGTTTTGAGCAGCCTGTTATATTTATAAAGTATTGTAAGTAAAGTTATGTTTTATCCCTGAGATGCAATAAAGGCATCTATGCCGTTTGCTATGCCTATGGCGCAGTTTTCGCGAAAAACAGCCTCGGCAAGAAGGGCGGCTTCGTCGGGATTGCTAAGAAAAGCAAGCTCTGCCAGCACCGCAGGCATACGGGTGAGTCTTAAAACAGCAAAATTAGC
>CANRCU010000121.1 GCA_947629215.1 uncultured Clostridia bacterium | reverse complement strand
CAAACCCGAGTTTTTTGAGCGACTGAGCCGCATGAACGCAGCAATAGTCAAACTCTATGCCCTGACCTATCCTGTTGGGACCGCCGCCGAGTATCATTACCTTTGGTCTGCCTTCCGAAACAGGGTCGTTGTCGGGCGCATTATAGGTCGAATAGAAATATGAGCTGTTCTCCGTTCCGCTTACGTGTACGGCGTCCCATGTTTCAACAACGCCGAGCGAAAGCCTTTTCTCCCTTATATCCTGTTCGGGTATATCAAGTATCTCACTTAAATATTTGTCCGAAAAACCGTCCTTTTTAGCCTGTGTAAGCGCCTCGTCCGACGGCATAACGCCCTTGTGTGCAGCAAGAGTTTCTTCTTCCGTGACAAGCTCTTTCATCTGCTCTATGAACCACTTTTTCACCTTTGTTATATTGTATATCTCGTCGACGGAAGCGCCTTTCCTGAGCGCCTCATACATGATAAAATGCCTTTCGCTCGAAGGTGTTATAAGCAGTTTGAGCAGTTCTTCTTTGGTCATATCATAAAACTTGCCGACATGACCAAGCCCGTAACGGCCTTTTTCAAGCGAACGCACCGCTTTCTGGAAAGCCTCTTTATAAGTCTTGCCTATGCTCATTACCTCGCCCACGGCGCGCATCTGCGTACCGAGTTTATCTTCAACGCCCTTGAATTTTTCAAAAGCCCAGCGTGCAAATTTAACAACAACATAATCGCCGTCGGGAACATATTTATCAAGAGTGCCGTATTTGCCGCAGGGTATATCCGCAAGCGTAAGCCCCGCCGCCAGTTTAGCCGAAACAAGTGCTATCGGAAAGCCCGTCGCCTTGGATGCCAGCGCAGACGAACGCGATGTTCTTGGGTTTATCTCTATAACAATTATCCTGTCCGAAACGGGGTCATGCGCAAACTGCACATTTGTGCCGCCTATGACTTTTATTGAGTCCACTATTCTGTAAGCCTGTTCCTGCAAGCGTTTCTGCACGTCCTCGGAAATAGTCAGCATAGGCGCCGTACAGAACGAATCGCCCGTATGTACGCCCATAGGGTCGACATTTTCGATAAAGCAGACCGTTATCATATTGCCTTCTTTATCACGCACGACTTCGAGTTCAAGCTCTTCCCAACCCATAATGGATTCTTCCACAAGCACCTGTCCGACAAGGCTTGCCTGCAAACCACGCGCGCAGACCGTTTTAAGCTCGTCTTTATTATATACAAGTCCGCCGCCTGCGCCGCCCATGGTATACGCAGGGCGCAGAACAACGGGATAACCCAGCTCGTCCGCTATATCAAGCGCCTCTTCAACGCTGTATGCGACACTGCTTCGCGCCATTTCAATGCCGAGCTTGTTCATTGTGTTTTTAAATTCAATTCTGTCCTCACCGCGCTCAATGGCATCGACCTGAACGCCTATGACCCGGACGCCGTATTTGTCAAGCACACCCGTTTTGTTAAGTTCCGCGCAGAGATTAAGCCCCGACTGTCCGCCAAGATTCGGCAACAGCGCATCCGGACGCTCTTTTGCTATTATCTGTTCAAGCCTTTTCACGTTAAGCGGCTCTATATAAGTCACATCCGCCATTTCGGGGTCTGTCATTATAGTCGCAGGATTTGAATTAACAAGCACTATTTCATAACCAAGGCTTCTGAGCGCCTTGCACGCCTGTGTGCCGGAATAGTCAAATTCACACGCCTGACCTATTATTATAGGACCCGAGCCTATTATCATAACTTTGTTTATGTCGGTTCTTTTTGGCATATTGAGTTCTCCTTCCTTGATTGTGCATTTTTTGTTTTGCTCAATATTCTGATTTTATTATATCACCGTATACCAAAAAAATCTACAATTAAATTGTGTTTTTTATAAAAATCATGTTACTTTTGCAGAAACAAACAAAATATATTGCCCGGGCATACTTGCAAATTTAAAATTTGTGTGGTATAATCCAAATCATAAGCACCTTATCGGTGCAAAAGACGGTTTTATAAAGGAGTTGATAAAAATGTTAACGTTTATCATCGGGCTTGTGATACTTTTTGCGGGCGGCGCTGTATACGGCAGGATATGTGAAAAAGTATTCGGCCCCGACGATCGCAGCACACCTGCGGTCAGATTAAACGACGGTATGGATTTTGTACCGATGAAAAAATGGAAAAATTCATTGATACAGCTTTTGAATATTGCGGGAACAGGCCCTATACTCGGTCCTATCCAAGGTATTCTTTTCGGTCCCATAGCCTTTTTGACCATACCCATAGGCTGTGTTATAGGAGGCGCTTTCCATGACTATATGAGCGGTATGATCTCGGTACGCAATGACGGCGCGCAGATGCCGATGCTCATACGCAAGTATCTTGGCAAATATACATACCCGATATATAATGTGTTTGTCTGCCTTACTTTGCTGCATGTCGGCACGGTATTTATCTATACCCCCGGCGACCTTTTCATAACTCAGATACTTAAAGCGGATAACGGAGCTTCAAATCCGCTGGTATGGATAGTGTACGGCGCAATATTCGTCTATTATATAATTGCGACCCTGTTCCCGATAGATAAGATAATCGGCAGGATATACCCGTTTTTCGGGGCTTTGCTCATACTGTCGGCAATAGGCGTGTTCTTCGGGCTTTTTATAAAGGGCTACCGTCTTGACGATATATGGGTAACGGGAGTGACCGGCATACACCCCGACGGCCTGCATTTCATACCCGTATTTTTTGTTACCGTTGCCTGCGGTATAGTTTCGGGCTTTCATTCAACTCAGGCTACGCTTATTTCGCGTACAATGGCAAATGAGAATGAAGGACGAATGACATTCTATAATATGATGATAGCCGAAGGCTTTATTGCCATGATATGGGCTGCGGCTGCCATGGGCGTAATGAAACTCGGGCTTGCCGATGCAAAAACAAGCCCAACCGACGTTGTGGGCATAATCGCAAAAGACCTTCTTGGCAATATAGGCGGTATAATAGCCGTTATAGGCGTTATCGTGCTGCCGATAACTTCGGGCGATACGGCGCTGCGCTCAATAAGACTGATGATAGCCGAGGCATTAAAAATAGACCAGTCCAAAAAGACCAACAGGCTCGGTATCTCTATCGGTATATTTGCCGTTGTGGCAGCTATATTGATATTTGCAAAACTGAATGCGGGCGGTTTTAACGTACTCTGGAGGTATTTTGCATGGGCAAATCAGACAATGGCTGTTTTTGCGTTTGCAATGATAGCGGTATATATGATGCGGAACAAAAAATTATTCGTTATGTCGCTTATACCGGGTATGTTCTATATGTTTATAATATCAAGTTTTATTTTGAATGCAACAATAGGTTTCGGGCTTTCTTGGCCTGTAAGTTATACGGCAGCGGCTATACTTACCGTCGTTTATGCCGTAGTTGTTGTAGGCTGCGGAATGAAGGCGCAGGATAAATAACAAGTCCGTTTCAAATTTTGTGTAAACTTAAAAACCGACATATATCAAGCAAAGGGCAGGACAAATTTTCTGCCCTTTACTTTATGATATTACAACAAATAAGAACCCTCTGCCCGAGAGGCAGGGTCTTACTCAATCGATAAAAATCAAGGGATGATGAAAAAAATCTTGACGCGCCCCCGCAAAACATATATAATATTTAATAATACAAATACAAAGGAGTTTTGATAATGAATTTTTTACCAATATTACTCAAATCCGTCACCTTTGAAGGTGAGGAAGCGGCAAACGCCGTGACCGAGGCTGCAAATGCGGCGGCAAACACTGCGGCGGCGCAGGCAGGCAGCGGCGCAGGCTCTATGCTTATAATGATAGTATATATTGTTGTCATTTTTGCGCTGATGTACATTTTTGCTATAATGCCGCAGAAAAAACGTGAAAAAGAGCTTAAAGAGATGCAAAATGCCGTTAAAGTCGGCGATTGGGTCATGACTTCAAGCGGTTTTTACGGTAAGGTGACCGATATTTACGATCAGAATGTGGTCGTTGAATTCGGTCTTAACAAGGGTATTCGTATCCCCGTTGTAAAAAGCGAGATATACGGCAATACCGAGCCGAATCTTACAAACAAGCCTCAGCCCGAAGAAAGCAAAAAATAACTTAGGTTTTTTGAAAAAAAATAAAAATAATGCTTGTAATCGACAAAAAGATGTGCTAAAATATTTTATGTATGATAACCCATGCTCAGGTTTCGGAAACTCCGACCATACCTTGGCTCCGGGTGTAACAAGCCGTAATTTGATCTGCGGCATATATTTCTAAGGAGGTAATATTATGGAAATCAACAAGCAAGAAATTATCGCTAAATTCGGCAGAAGCGAAGGCGACACGGGTTCTCCCGAAGTTCAGGTCGCTCTGCTCACAGCAAGGATCAACCACCTGACGGAACATTTGAAAGAACACAAAAAAGACCATCATTCCAGACGCGGTCTTCTTAAAATGGTAGGTCAGAGAAAAGGTCTTTTAAACTACATCAAGTCCAAGGATATTGTTAAATATCGTGAGCTTATTGCAGCACTTGGTTTAAGAAAGTAATTTTTTGCATAAGGGTGTTGAAGCAGTTTCAGCACCCCTTTTTTATCGTCGGGCAGAGTGTCTGCCGATAATGAAGTTTGCGGCGTGAACGCCCTATGTTATTGAACGTTAGGTAAGACCGATGATGTTTTTTGGTTTATAAAAGCACTTATTTGGTATCGGGGAACATAACCCTCCGATAAAAACGCTTTTATAAGCTAAAAAACGGTCGGTCGGTATTGCAAAGGAGAATCAAATATGTATAAAACATTCAAAATGGAACTGGCAGGCAGAGAACTGTCCGTTCAAATTGACAGAGTTGCAGAGCTTGCCAACGGCGAGTGTATTGTACGCTACGGCGATACGGTCGTGTTGGTCACCGCGGTGGCATCCGAAAAGCCGCGCGCAGGTATCGACTTTTTCCCGCTTTCGATAGATTATGAAGAAAAACTCTATTCGGTAGGCAAGATCCCCGGCAGTTTCAACCGCCGTGAGGGCAGACCCGCAGAACACGCTATACTTACATCACGTGTTATCGACAGACCCATACGCCCGCTTTTCCCGAAAGACTACAGAAACGATGTTTGCATTAATGCGCTTGTGCTTTGTGTAGACCCCGACTGTTCGCCCGAAATTTGCGCTATGATAGGCTCTTCTATCGCTCTTTCTATTTCGGACATACCGTTCTACGGTCCCACGGGTTCCGTTTCGGTCGGTATGATCGACGGAGAGTATATTATCAACCCAACAGTCAAGCAGCGTGAAAAAAGCCGTATGGCTCTGACCGTTTCATCCACAAAACAAAAAGTAATGATGATAGAGGCAGGCGCAGACGAAGTGACCGATGACGAAATGTTCGACGCTATCATGTTCGGTCACAAACAAAATGTAGAAATATGTAAATTTATAGACGGTATCGTTGCAGAGTGCGGCAAAGAAAAGCACAGCTATGAAGAACACGTTGTAGACCACGAACTCTATGAGGCTATAAAAGAGCTTATCCCCGACAAACGTATGGAAGAAGCTGTTTTCACCGACCTCAAACAGATACGTGACGAGCGTATTGCCGCTATCAACGAAGAATGTACGGCTGCTTTGTTTGAAAAATTCGCTGCCGAGGACGATGACGAGGACAGCTTTGCCGTGACCATAGACGAGGCTATCTACAAATACGAAAAAGAAACCGTAAGGCGTATGATTTTGCGCGATCACAAGCGCCCCGACGGACGCGCACTCAACGAGATACGTCCGCTTTCGGCAGAAGTCGATATTTTGCCAAGAACACACGGTTCTGCATTATTCAAAAGAGGTCAGACACAGGTGCTTACCGTGACCACGCTTGCATCCGTCAGCGAGGCTCAGAAACTTGACGGTCTTGATCCGACCGAAACAACAAAAAGATATATGCATCACTACAACTTCCCCGGTTATTCAACGGGCGAGGCAAAACCGTCACGAAGCCCCGGACGCCGAGAAATAGGTCACGGTGCGCTTGCGGAAAGAGCTTTGCTGCCCGTTATACCCGATGAAAACGAGTTCCCCTACGCTCTCAGGCTGGTATCCGAAGTTCTCAGCTCAAACGGCTCTACTTCACAGGCAAGTGTCTGCGGTTCGACTCTTTCGCTCATGGCAGCCGGTGTACCCATTAAACGCCCCGTTGCGGGTATTTCCTGCGGTCTTGTTACGGGTGAAACAGATGACGATTTTATACTGCTCACCGATATACAGGGTCTTGAGGACTTCTTCGGCGATATGGACTTTAAAGTTGCAGGCTCACACAAGGGTATCACAGCCATACAAATGGATATGAAAATACAAGGTCTTACCCCCGAGATAATAAAAGGCGCTCTTGCAAACACCCACGCAGCAAGAACTTATATTCTTGACGAGGTAATGTTAAAGGCTATACCCGAACCGCGAAAAGAGCTTTCAAAATATGCTCCTAAGATACATTTTATACAGATAAACCCCGACAAGATGTCCGAGGTCATAGGTTCAAAGGGCAAGACTATCAACAAGATAATAGAGCTTTCGGGTGTAGACAAAATAGATACAGAGGACGAAGGCAAAATATATATATCGTCTGTTGATGCCGATGCCATTGCAAAGGCTTCAGAAATGATAAATATGATAGATAAAGGCCCCGAAGTCGGCAAAAAATATATGGGTACAGTTACCCGCATCATGTCGTTCGGCGCATTTGTCGAGATCGGTTTTGAAACAGAAGGTCTTGTGCATATTTCAAAACTTGCCAACGAACGTGTCGGCAAAGTGGAAGATGTTGTCAATGTAGGCGACGTTATCGAAGTAAAAGTAACAGATATAGACGAACAAGGCAGAATAAATCTTTCAAGAAAAGCCTGCCTGCCAAGAGTATAAATATTCTAAATAAAAGTAAAAAAGGCCGGAGCTGTCCAAAACTGAACTATTTGATAAAAAGTAAATTTTTAGATTAAGGTTACTTGCAAAATCTTTTAAGTAACTTT
>CANRCU010000120.1 GCA_947629215.1 uncultured Clostridia bacterium | reverse complement strand
ATCTTGGGGTCGTAGCCGAGGACCGAAAGGTTTGCGACATCGCTGCCGGGTTTCAGACCGTCGGCGACCGTTTTTACAAGACCGACCGTACCTTTGCTTGCCAGTTTGTCAAAATTGGGCGTATCCGAGGCGTCGAGCGGAGTTTTGCCGCCGAGTTCCTCAACGGGATAATCCGCCATACCGTCACAAAGTAAAACCAGATATTTCATATTTATTACCTCTTTTCAAAAAAAATTAAGTTTATATTTTATCTATCAATTACACCGATTATATCATAAAATAAAGCTGTTTTCAACATTAAATTTATCGATAGAGTACTTATGCGGCAGGTTGTTGTTTTTTGAGTTGCCGCAAAGCCAAACTATACGATAAAAATGAATGTGAATTTTTTAACAAAAATGAAAAATTAAGGTTGTAAATTTGTTTAATGTGTGATATAATTATTACAGAATTAAAAAGCGACTGTTGTTTTTGTCAAAAACAACGGGCTGTAATTGCTCTGAAAGGGCAAAAAAATAAAAATAAAGCATTTTTGCAAAGGAGGAATTTATTATGGCTTTGGTCACAACCAAGGAAATGTTCAAAAAAGCATATGAGGGCAAATATGCAATAGGAGCATTCAACATCAATAATATGGAGATCATACAGGGCGTTGCACGCGGCGCGGCTGCAAAAAATTCGGCTTGTATACTTCAGGTGTCAAGAAGCGCTCTTAACTATGCAGGTCCCAAATATCTTTACGGTATGGTAAAGGCAGCTATCGAAGAAACGGGCATTGACATAGCTTTGCATCTGGATCACGGTCCCGATCTTGAAACGGTAAAACTTTGCATAGAGAACGGCTTTACATCGGTCATGTTCGACGGTTCTCATTTTGAATATGAAGAAAACGTTGCAAAAACCAAAGAAGTTGTAGATTATGCTCATGCAAGAGGCGTTGTTGTTGAGGCTGAGCTTGGCAAGCTTGCAGGCGTTGAGGACGAGGTAAATGTAGACGCCGCAAATGCTACTTATACCGATCCCGACCAGGCAGTCGACTTTGTTAAGAGAACGGGCGTTGACAGCCTTGCTATCGCTATAGGCACAAGCCATGGCGCTTATAAATTCAAGGGTGAGGCAAAGCTTGACTTTGACCGCCTTGAAGTTATCACAAAGAAACTTGCAGACGCAGGTTATCCTAATTTCCCGATAGTTCTGCACGGCGCTTCGTCGGTCGATCCTGCCGTTATCGAAATGTGCAATCAGTACGGCGGCGCTTTAAAAGGCGCAAGCGGTATACCTGCCGATATGCTTAGAAAAGCTGCTGCATCGGGCGTTTGCAAAATAAATATGGATACCGATATACGCCTTGCAATGACAGCAGGTATCAGAAAGAGTTTCAGCGAAAAACCCGAAGCGTTTGATCCTCGCGGTTATCTCGGTGTTGCCCGTGAAATGATACAGGCTCTTGTTGAAAGTAAGATAGAGGATGTTCTTGGTTCAAAAGATTCCATGAAGTGATTTGCGTTACAAAAATTTTATATATTTTAATATAAAAAACTATTGACTTTTTTGTCGTTTTATGTTTATATTAATATAATAATTATTAAAGACAGAAGTTCGGGTTCCGTACAACGGGCAGGGTATCTTCTGTCTTTAATTATAGACGAGAAATACTATCATGAAAAGGAGAGCTTAAAATGGCATATTATTACCCCGAACCGTCCCATACTTTTAGCGAATATCTTTTGGTGCCGGGTTATTCTTCATCGGAATGCACACCGCAGAATACCAGTCTTAGGACACCTGTTGTAAAGTTCAGAAAAGGCGAACAGTCCTCTCTGTATATGAACATACCCTTGGTATCTGCTATCATGCAGTCGGTATCCGATGACAAAATGGCTGTTGCCCTTGCAAAAGAAGGCGGTATTTCTTTTATTTACGGCTCACAGACAGTTGAAAATCAAGCCGAAATGATAAAGCGTGTAAAAAATTATAAAGCCGGCTTTGTTGTGAGCGATTCAAATATCCGTCCTGACCAGACGTTACAGGATATTTTGGATCTTAAAGAAAAAAGCGGACATGCTACCGTTGCCGTTACCGAAGACGGAACATCTCAAGGCAAACTGGTGGGCATAGTTACAAGCAGAGATTACAGAATAAGCCGTATGGACAGGGCAACCAAGGTATCGGAGTTTATGACGCCTATTGATAAGGTGATATATGCGGACGAGGGGACTACCCTTAAAGAAGCCAATAACATTATCTGGGATAATAAGCTGAATGCTCTGCCTATTGTAAGCAAGGACGGACGCCTTGTTGCTTTTGTTTTCAGAAAAGACTATGATTCTCACAAGGAGAACCCTCTTGAGCTTCTTGATGCGCAAAAGAGATATATTGTCGGCGCCGGTATAAATACGCGTGATTATGCCGAGCGTGTGCCTGCGCTTGTAGAGGCGGGCGCAGATGTTCTGTGTATAGATTCTTCCGAGGGATTTTCGGAATGGCAGAAGATCACCATAGATTGGATAAGAGAACATTACGGTGACAGTGTAAAGGTTGGCGCAGGTAATGTGGTCGACAGAGATGGTTTCCGTTTCCTTGCGGATTCGGGTGCGGATTTTGTAAAAGTCGGAATCGGCGGTGGTTCTATCTGCATAACACGTGAAACAAAGGGTATCGGTCGCGGTCAGGCTACCGCCGTGATAGAGGTCGCAAAGGCAAGGGACGAATATTTTGAAGAAACCGGCGTATATATCCCGATATGCGCAGACGGCGGTATAGTTCACGATTATCATATAACGCTTGCGCTTGCAATGGGCTGTGATTTTTGTATGCTGGGCAGATATTTCTCACGTTTTGAAGAAAGCCCGACAAACAAGGTCATTGTTAACGGCAATTATATGAAAGAATACTGGGGTGAAGGCTCTGCGAGGGCAAGGAACTGGCAGCGCTACGACATGGGCGGCGAAAAGAAGCTTTCTTTTGAAGAGGGTGTCGACAGCTATGTTCCGTACGCAGGTTATCTGCATGACAACCTTGCCATAACGCTTGCAAAGGTAAAACATACCATGTGCAACTGCGGTGCTTTGAATATACCCGAATTACAGCAAAAAGCAAGGCTTACCCTTGTTTCTTCGGTCAGCATAATCGAGGGCGGCGCTCACGATGTTGTGCTCAAAGAACAAAATATAACGCCCGTAAAATGATATTTTTCTCAAATACTGCCGCTTTCCGTCAAGGAAAGCGGTTTTTGTGTGCATAATATTCGTGGATCGGACAGATTTTATTATTAAATTACAGTTGACGATAACAGGCATTTAATGGTATAATCAATATAAGATTTATGTGTATGATATAGTATGCGAATGCTGTATGCTTACAGGCAGTATGTGAGTACGTATATCTTTGACACGGGAGGTAGATATTATGAAAAAATATGCGGCAATAGCAATAGCGGCAGTTATTATGTTGTCTGTGCCGGTCTCGGGCATGGCGGCGGTATCTTTGGACAAACACAGCAAGCTTTATAATACCGAAAAATATCTTGGCGACGAACTGAGGTATTCGACTGCTGCAATAAAGCTCAGCAAAAAGGATACAAGAGGAAAAGAATATATAAAAGCGGATATGCAATATCCCAAAATAAATGGCTATACCGATGTTATAGCTAAATTTAATGCGCAGAATAAAGAAAATATGCGTAAACAGGCTGAAGATTTTATCAACGAATATCTTAAAGATGCAAAAAAATATTACGAAACAAACGGCAGCCTGCGTTCTGTAAAAAGTGAACCCGATTATGCTCTTGATGTGAAATATACACTTAAATTCAACGACAATTCGGTCATATCGGTGCTGTATACCGTGACAACGACCATAGCGGGCGATCGCAGCGTCGAATATTTTACACAGAATTATGATTTTGTCACCGGTAAGGAATTAACACCCGACGATGTTTCGGTCATTCCGCAAAAGGGCGAAACGATGAAACTTGCGCTTGATATGTTCAATTCAAAGATACGCAATAACAAAAGAATATACGAGCAGGTACAGCTTACGAAAGATGATGTTGAATTTTATTTTGAGGATAACAAAATAGTATTTTTTGTTGACCCCGGTGTCATTTCGGACGAGAACAGGGGAATGATAAGTCTTGAACTGCTTGATGATACGGCGCGTTCGTATCTTTGGAAAAAGGTAAAATAAATGTATATTTTTTCGCTTGAAAAAGATGATATAAAGAAATTTATGAATTGTCTTCTGAGGGAGAACAGCTTTGATATATTCAGAGTACACAGTTGTGAAATAACGACTTTTTGTACATTCAAGGTCGACGGCGCACTGAATAAAAGTTTTTTTGACGAAGATGCTGTACCCGACGGCGGAAGGTGTCCGTGGGCATTGATGAAACCGGTTTTATATGGTATAATAAAGGGCAAAAGGCTGCCTAAACTGTTTAAATTAGTGCTTGCCGTGCCTGAAGATAAGCTGCCGCTTTTGCACGAAAATTGCCGCGAGGCTTATTTGAATATATTGTATGAAAACGGCAGATTAAATTTTACAACAGGAACGATGCAGAAAGAGTTTAGTCTTGATAAAGCGCAGGACAGGGCTTTTGAGGCTTATATCAAAAAATTTTTCAAAAAACTTGGTCTGGCAGTGTTAGAGCTGTAAAGCGGAGGTATTATGTATAAAAGAATAGTTTTAAAATTGAGCGGCGAGGCCATTTCAAGCGGCGCAGGCACGTTTGACAACAATATTATCGCCGATATAGTGAGGCAGATAAAAGAAGTCATAAAAATGGGTACTCAGGTGACGCTTGTTATAGGCGGGGGCAATTTCTGGCGCGGCAGAAGCGCAAACCCCGAAATGGACAGAACAAAAGCGGATCAGATAGGTATGCTTGCAACTGTAATGAATGCTGTATATGTTATGGATTTTATAAGGCAGCAGGGAGGAGAGGCACGTGTGCTTACGCCTATTACAATAGGCACGGTGACCGAGCAGTTTTCAAAAGAGCTTGCCGAAAAGTATCTTGCCGAAAATAAAGTGCTTATATTTGCGGCAGGCATAGGTCATCCGTTCTTTTCGACGGATACGGTAACGGCGCTCAGGGCTTGTGAACTCAATGCCGATGCAATACTTTTTGCAAAAAACATAGACGGCGTATACGATAAAGATCCCGCCAAATATCCCGATGCAAAGAAATTTGGAGAGATACCTTGCAGGGATATTGTCGAAAAAAATCTTGGCGTTATAGATATTGCTGCCGCCAATCTTTGCTATGAGCAGAAAATACCTGTCGTTATCTTCGGTCTTGCGGAAGAAAACGGCATAGTAAAGGCGGCAAAAGGTGAAAAGATAGGTACCGTTGTAACGGTGTGATAAAAAAGAGGAGGTATTATTTATGTCAGCACACACAAAACCGTTTGAGGAAAAAATGGAAAAAACTGTAAAAAATCTGGAAAGCGAACTGCTTACTATCCGCGCAGGGCGTGCAAATGCTCATGTTCTTGACAAAATAAAGGCAGAGTGCTACGGCGGTATGGAAATGCCTGTAAATCAGCTTGCAAATATTTCCATACCCGAAGCTCGTGTTATCGTTATATCGCCCTATGACGGCAGCACGCTCAAGGCTATAGAAAAGGCAATAAATCAGTCTGACCTTGGCATTAACCCCAACAGCGACGGCAAGGTCATAAGGCTTGTATTCCCGGAGCTTACCGAGGAAAGACGTAAAAGTCTGACAAAAGACATCAAGAAAAAAGGCGAGGAAGCTAAAGTTGCTGTGCGCAATATAAGACGTGATGCAATGGATAAGGCAAAGAAACTTGAAAAAGGCAGCGAAATAACCGAGGATGAAAAAGACGATCTTGAGAAAGAGATCCAGAAACTTACAGATAAATTCACGGCGGAAATAGACAAGCTTGTTGAAGCAAAGAACAAAGACATAATGTCTATCTGATGCCGGCAGTACACGGGGGACGGACAGACCGTTCCCCGTGTATCCGTATTATGTTCTTATTCGGCGGATCCCGGGCAGTTATGATATTCCAGTCGGATAGTCTGTCTTGCAAGGGCAGAGCATTTTTGTAAAGAGGTGATACAAATGGCGAATAAAGTACCCGAACATATAGCAATAATAATGGACGGCAACGGACGGTGGGCAAAAAAAAGAATGCTGCCCCGTGTTATGGGACACAAACAGGGCGCAGATGCGCTTGATCGTATGCTTAATGCGGCAGGCAAACTTGGTGTTAAGCACATAACGGTCTATGCTTTTTCCACAGAAAACTGGAAACGGACAGAAGAGGAAGTAAAAGGTATCATGGGTATATTGCGTGAATATATCAATAAATATTTTCGCGAATATGCCAACAGTGATTTCAGAGTTGACTCCATAGGTGATCTTTCACGTCTTGCCCCCGATTTACAGGAAGATATTGCAAGGCTCAAAGAAGTATCAAAAAACAAAACGGGTATCCATCTTACAATAGCGATGAATTACGGCGGACGTGATGAGATAAAACGCGCTGTTCAAGGTATTGCGGAGGATGTAAAAAACGGGAAACTTGAAATAGGAGATATAACCGAAGAACTTATTTCCGAAAGGCTTGACAGTTATCCCACGCCCGATCCCGAGCTTGTTATAAGAACAAGCGGCGAATATCGTACAAGCAATTTTCTTATATGGCAGACTGCCTATGCCGAATACTATATCACCGACAAGCTCTGGCCCGATTTTACGGTCGACGATCTGAAACTGGCAATAGAGGCTTACCAAAACAGGGACAGACGCTTTGGCGGCAGAAATGAGGGCTGAATTTATGGCGGTAAGGATAATATCCGGCGTTGTCGGGTTTTTTATATTGCTTTTTTTTGTTATTATCGGCGGTCTGCCTATGTATGCCGCCGCTGCCGCGCTATCGATAATAGGTATGTACGAGCTGTATACGGCGGTATCCGGTAAGTTGAAACCCGTGCATTTTATCGGCTTTGCAGCGGAGATATATTATGTAATGCTTGGGC
>CANRCU010000119.1 GCA_947629215.1 uncultured Clostridia bacterium | reverse complement strand
GCAATTTTGGATTTGGCGGTGATTTCGCAAGCGGAATCAAAACCGTTGAGGCTGCCGAAACTGCCAAGGTCGATTCGGCAAGCGCTGTGAATTACAGCTCGATACTTGGTCGTGCGGTAGATTATGGTATCGTTTCGGATAGTTTCCAGAAATCAAACCATATGGAAACAACGCTCGCAACGAAACTGTTTTCAGGAAGAGAAAACAATGATATTGACCTTACCGATGCAGGAACGGCACAGTTATTGATTGCAGCAATTGGGGATGATTCCGAAATAGTTCTCGGACAGACAAGCGATTTTACAAAGCGGGTAAATTTTGAAGCACCGAAAGAAGTTCTGGATAAAATAATTTTAAATAATGGTTTTAATGCCGAACTTGTAAAGAAAGAAACCGCTAAACCTATTGTTGAAGCAAGTATTAACGATATGCTCAATCATGCTGCCGCCGAATCTGCAAAATTGGAAGAAAAAGCAGAAAGCGACGAATATAAGGCAGATTTGAATGTTGTCGGTATTGCAAGAGATCCACATTATTATATTAATCTTGCAGATGAAAAGTATGAAAATACAGTTGTATATATCAATGCAAGCGACGATCCAAATCTTCTTGGCGCTATCAGACGAACGGGTAATTTGCATATTGCAAAACGATCCAGTACAGTTGTAGTAATGAATGTCGATACAGTCGGCTCAGAAGTATTGAGAAAGTATGATGTTACTGTTGTAGACGGCTCAAAAGAGGCGATCAATACCGAAACAAAGCCGTCGGAAATAGATGATCATAACAAAGATGTTGACAAAGAAATAACTCAAAAGATCATCTGGAACTTGCCTAATGCAAGTGATGTAGCTATCGATACATCGGCAGGTACTTTCCTTATACCGAACGGAAATGTTGATGTTATTGGTTCAAGCGCAGGTTGGGTAGTTTGCGGTAGAGAATTTGAAAACCATGCAGAATGGCACTATTTATATGCCGGTATAAACGAAGCTTCCAATTCGGATAATAACGGTCAGGTGCATTTTACATTAAGAAAAGCATTCACAAATAAATTAAACGGTAAAAATACTGTTGAAGATACAACTATTTTTTCCAATGAAGGAGAATATATTTTCAGCATGTTTGAAACCGGTTCGGATTTTTCTACAAAAGGTATTTCTCCTATAAAAAACAATATTTCAAACAATGCAACAAATAAAGTAAAACTGCCCGAGCTTAATTTCTACACAAGCACGGACAAAGGCGATGCTAAGCACGTTATAGAAAACGGAGAAACAAAAACTTTCTACTATGTTGTAAAAGAAAATAACCCCGGTATCACAAATGAAAATGGTATTACAAATTCCGACGGTGAAGTAGATATTACACTTGAAGTAACAAACACAAATGATATACTTTCGTTTGTTGTTTCATCTGTGACTTATCTTTCTTCCTCAAAGAACAGCGCAAGTATCTACAATACCAATAATAATGTTGATATTTACGGTGTTGAATTCCAGTTAGGTGAGTTCTTTAATACTATAAAGTATGATGTTGAGATAAGCAAAGCAGACCAATTCGGAAATGAAATAAAGGGTGCAACGCTTGCACTTACGGGCGAAACTTCGCGTGGTCCGGTATGTTTTACAAAGGATATGCTTGACCTTGGCAAAGAAGCTAAAGATAAAACAAGTTGGGGTTCCAATTATGATTGGCTGACCGGCAGAAACAAATCAAACAGCAGCTATTCATTGGTATGGGAGTCCGGTTCGGAATCTACATTTGTGCAGAATCTCCCGAACGGTACCTATACTTTGAAAGAAACCGGTGTTCCAAGCGGTTATGACAAAGCGGAAGATATTACATTCACAATTGAAGAGGGAGTAATAACTTCGGTTTTAAACGGCACTCCTGTAAACAACAAGATCACTATGCTTGATAAGTATGTTAAAGATACTGTTGAGATAAGCAAAGCAGATCAGTTCGGTAACGAAGTAAACGGCGCTACACTTACATTGACAGGAAATAAGATTATACGTGAAGGTAATAATATTACCAAGGGTCAGGCTATAACATTTAAAGTATCCGATCTTAATTTGGGTGCAGGCGCCCAGCTTAAAGATATGGGCAATGTTGAGGAAAGTACATTCCTCAAATGGACATCGGGTGCATCATCTTCATATGTATCCAATATAGAGGATGGTATCTATACACTGCATGAAGATAATCCGCCTAATGGTTATGCATATGCAGAAGATATAACATTTATTGTTGAAAACGGTAAAATAACAGGTATTTATAACAAATATGGTCAGAACGATCAGGTCGCTCTTGATGTTAATGGTCAAAAGGTGACCATGATCGACAAAGCACCTCTTGTTATCAGCAAAGTTGCTCTTGGTTTGGGTAATGAGCTTGCAGGCGCAACTCTTACACTTAAAGCAAAGGATATTCATCTTCACGATGTATTTGCCTCCTGGGAAGGTATAAGAGTTGTAAACAACGGTAACTATATTGAAAACGGCTATGCCGATGTTGCAACAACAACTTACGGTGAATTAGAGTGGATCTCGGGTAATTGGAATGGTGAGAATCCGCAGCCTGCAAAGTTCCAGAATCTTCCCGACGGTATCTATACACTGACGGAAATAGCAGCTCCGGCAGGATATGAGAAATTGTCAAACAGTGTTGAGTTTGAAATGAAAAACGGTATCGCTACCTTAAAGAGCGTTAATAACGAGGCTGTAACACTTGAAGGCAATAAGATCACATTGACAAATGCACCGAGCAAAATATCTGACGTTGCTATAAGCAAGGTCGATGCAGGTCTTGGCAAAGAGATCCTGGGTGCAAAAATAACCTTGACAGGTAAAAATGCAAACGGTTCGGATATAACTTTCGACGGTGTAGTATTAAAAGAAAGCGACGGCTCAACAGTCGACCAGTCGGGTAAAAAGGCTGTAACATGGACTTCCGGCAATGCTCCCGCAATATTGAGCGGTCTTCAGAACGGTACTTATACTCTGCATGAAGAAGGCGCTCCGGATGGTTATAACTATGCCGAAGATATAGAATTTACTGTTGAAGACGGCGTCGTAAAAGTCGACGGCAAGATAGTTTCGGATCATGATAAGAGCGGTAATCCTAAGGTAATTATGAAGGATTCGGCATATAAAGATGTAACTATCAGCAAACAGAATGTCGGCGGCAAGGAACTTGCAGGGGCTGTATTAACGCTTTCCGGCGTTGATAAAAACAATAAATCTGTCGAATTTGATGCAAAAGCACAGCTTCAGCTTGGCGATGGCGCAAAGAAGATGGAAACAAGCAATAATACACAGTTGTCATGGTCCTCGGGTACTACATCGACGGTAGTAAAGGCTCTTCCTAACGGTACATATACATTAGTTGAAGATGCAGCTCCGGCAGGATATAAAAAGGCAAGTAAGGTCGTATTTGAAGTAAAAGACGGAAAAGTTACAGTTGACGGCAAAGATGCAGACATTGTTGTTATGATCGACGAAGTTGACAATAAACCGGCTGAAACCACAACAAAGGTCGAGACCACAACAGTTGCAACGACAACATCTACCGTAACAACAACCGCAAGCACAACTACAACGGAAACAACAACTAAACATACAACGCCTTCCGAAACAAAGACGGAAACTACAACTAAAGATGTTGCAACGGAAACAACAACCAAAAATACAATACCTTCCGAAACAACAACAAAACATTCAACGCCTTCTGAAACAACAACCAAGGATGTTACGACAGAAACTACAACAAAAACTACGGCTACGACCGTAACAACGGAAACAACAACCAAAGATGTTGCGACAGAAACTACAACAAAAACTGTAGATACGACCGTAACAACAACGGAGAATGTTTCAAAAGATGATACGACAGAAACCACAACAGCAAATCGTGATAAAGACCCTGCAGATACAACGGATACAACAAAAGAACCGGCGGGTACGGAATCTACCGAGGATACCTCAAAAGACCCCGAATCTCAGGGTACGACCGAATCTACAACAGATGCTACGACGGAAACTACGACCAATTCTACCGAGAGTACGACAGATGCTTCTGTATCGGGTTCGGGTATCACTTCGACAACAACTACTGAGTCGACTACAGAAACAACAACTACAACAACGACTCATGCTGCAACAACAGAATCATCTACAGAAACAACGACTAAGGATCGTGACCATGATATAGCAGATGATAAGAACACAACCGAAACTGCTACCGAAACTACTACAGGTAATGTAGAAACAAGTACGAATGAGGGTACAGAATCTACAACATCAGATAGCGGCAACGGAAGTTCGGGCAACAATGCTACATCATCCACAACAACCACTGTTACAACCACAACCGATGCAACTACCGAAACCACTACAGAACATAGCAGATCAAAGGATTCGTCCTCTACATCTTCAAGTTCAAAACGTGGTGGTTCAAGCAGCTCGCTTAATAAGTCGGGTGGTAAAATCGATGTCGCAAGCGATGTTGAAGAGAACGAAGATACTGACAATAACGCTGAAAGAAACAGTGACAGCAGTTCTGTTCTCAATAATAACAATAATACCGATACCAATAATAACAGCACAAGTAACGGCGGTTCAAGCAATGTAAACAATACCGATACTTCTGTAAATAATAATGGTTCGGATGTTGTTATCGACAATAGTACAATGCCAAACGGCAGCAGTGTCGACAGCAGCAACAATTCTGACAATAGCAATTTAAATGTTGTTGTAAGTACTATTGATAATAATAACAATATACCGAATACAAGCAGTAATGCTCCTGCCGATAATCAAGCTTCTAAGCTTCCTCAGTCAGGCAGCCCGATCGATACTCAAACTTTGTTTGGTCTTGGTGCATTGTTGATGATTGCAGGTGTATTTACAATCAAGAAAAAAGTTGTAAAATAATTAATTTATTACAAACTTTGCAAGTGGCGTAGATGATGTCTACGCCACTTTTTCTGGCTCTTTGTCAAATGGTGTGGTTTTAATGATCATCACAAGTTTCAAGAGTGGCGTAGGCATTATCTACGCTGCTTTTTCTATGTGAATAAGCTCAAACATAATAAGTATTCTGTTCCTGAAATGATAAAAAGAGCGATAGCCCAAGGCCATTCTCTTTATCACCTTGATTTTATTATTTATGCCCTCGATCACTCCGTTGTTATAGCCGTATTTTAGCATATTTATTATATATTTGGAATATTTTCGGCTGTTCCGATAGCTGTTTTCATATAAGTCGGATACATTTTTATGTTCCAACATTAGAATATCCCTGAGCAAATTCTCATTTTTTCTATTGCAAAGAGCAGGCTTTGATAAAGTTCATATGTATTCTTCAACTCTCATCCTGTACGATCAAATAATCAACTATATCCTGCAGGCTCATTTGTTTATTGAAACATTTTCTTTTTGAATACTATCCACTTTTCTTCTGTCTTTTAAAAGCAGTTTATAATAATTTTTCAGCTTATTATATAGTTTTTTATTTGAATGCATAAGCCTTGTTTTATTCAGCAATCTTGAAAAATTATTTTGACATAAATCGTGAAACTTGTGTTTTTTATAAAAATTTGATGTAGTTTACTGTAAACCACACCAAATATTATAGAACTTGATTTATAAGTCGATTTTGTATACAAAAAACGGAGAATATTAGACTATAAACAGTCTTATTCTCCGTTTGCTATACATAATATATATTAAATTTTAGTCTTGAGAACAGAAACAGTATAAGAAGTTATCTCATACACACTTCAGTCCACCTATATACGTTATCATATTCTCCACATTTATTTTAGACAAAGAATTGGACATTTGCCTGCTGAAAAATTTATTCCATGGAGTGCAGCTTATCTAAATCTTCAAGGTTTCCCCAATCCGTGCGTATTTTGCAGCATATACCGTCATCAGTTTTACTTATGAATACAGAATAATTCTCACTTTTATGATCAAACTGCATTTCCCAATAATTATAACTTGAGGAAATATAAATACATGATGAATACCATCTTCCGTCAAACCCAATTTCCGGAGTTTTGAAATAACTGTGATCATGTTCGTCAAGCGAAGTATCAACTATTTCATTATATTCTTCTTCTGTGCTGACTATTTCATTATAATCTTGCTTAGTTAGTTCGTAATATGCAAGATTTTCAAAACACAGTTCATGTATATCCTTTACATCGTTCATAATTACCGTCATACAGCCTTCTTTAAACAATACTTTGTACGAACCTATATTATTTGTGTTTTTTATATGAAACACATCGGTAATATAATTTGCTTTTTCTTTGGTATCCGGTTCAATAAGTTCATATGTTGTGATCATATCGATGTTTTTTTTAAATTGAATACCCCGATACAGCATTCTCGCAGCTAATACAACAGCCAATAATACAATGGCAACAATAAGAATTTTCTGTATTATTTTTAAAACAATATCCAAATGCATGTTTTTATTGGGCTGCATCTTATCAAGATGTTCTTTACACATAATTTACATCTCCTACACATATTATAATATCCACGGTTTACTTCTCCAACTGAATTTCTCCCATATGTTCCTGATTGATAGAATTCTTGTGCTAAACCGACTTCGTGCAGCTCATGGAGTTCGCGGTCAGTTGGTATGACCCCTTCATATAATGTTGCATAGTTTTTCGGATCCCAATCATACATATCAAAAACAAGATATTTGCTTGCTCCATCGGTCGTTACTTCTTTGGCAAAACATTAAACGACATACTTGATGAGAGTATAACACCCATCATAAATAAGCTCAACGTTTTTTTTATTTCAATTTTAGTCCTTCTATATTTTTATGCCATTTTAGGCATTATCCTGTATTTGTCAAGTATAGGACAAAAAATTTTATTTTTCACAAACAATTATACCGCAATCAAACTTTTGTTGTCAATGCGGTATATTTGTTTTTTTTAATGGTTACTGTTAAGTGTAAATTTTCAAAGTAAATGCAACAGTGTAATTTAAAATTGCATTTACTTTAAGAAACAAAATATGGTAGCATTT
>CANRCU010000118.1 GCA_947629215.1 uncultured Clostridia bacterium | reverse complement strand
TCGGCATTTATGCCCTGTTCGGTAAGCTCTTCGTTCAGTTTGTTGCAGATAAGGTCTTGTATTATATTGCATTCATAAACATCTTCATAGGGCATTCCGTACAGATCCATAGCGTATATGATGCAGGCGCTGTCAGCCGCATCACCCATATATGCGGGCGCGTCTATCCTTTTTTCCGTGTGGGCTTTCTGCGACGGGCGCGGAGCATACATACTGAGGTCGGTATGAGTATTTCCGGCCTTTGAGAGATACTCTCTGTCCATAAATCGCAATACCGTGTCATAGTCCATATCGCCGTACAAAACGATAAGAGAATTATCAAAATGATAGCACGTTTTGTAAAGGTCGACCACATTTTCGTATGTAAGGTCTTTGAAGTTGAATGTTGCCTGTCCGACATCGTTTGAGGCGATCTCGCCGGGGTAGAGCATATCCAAAACAGCATACCAGGCGGTATAGCCTGCATCTGTTGTAAACGCCGTGTCCTCTGAATAGACCGTACCGCCCATCTCTATATCCGCATCACGGCTTTCAAGCGTATAATTCAGAGCCTCGCGCTTGAAGTAATTTTCGTCTTTGAGCAAAAGCGGCGAAGTCAGGCAACTTAAATGCGCGTCAAGCAGTTTCATAAACTGTTCGGAACTAAGCGTCGAAAACAAATAACTTGTGCTGCACTGGAATGTCGCATCGTTCATATACGAATTGCAGCTTTTGTAATACATATCAAAGAAAAGGTCTTTTGACGGGTATTTATCGGAGCCGCCGAGTATTGTGTGTTCAAGAACGTGGTTTCTGTCGCTTTCGTCCGTGTACGGGGTCTTGTAGCCTATGCAGAAACCGAGATTCGGGTCGCTGTTTTTTATGCAAAGTACGCTTGCGCCGCTTTTGTCGTGATTTAACACGACCGTTTCGGCGTCCGCCTTGTCAAAATATCCCTTGTCCGTTACCGTATATGCGCCGAATTTTTCCCCGACGGCAAAGTCGGTCACAGCCTTTTTTTCTGCCGCAAAACAAAAATTCGACGGCAGCAGCATGATAATGCTTAAAAATAATGCCGTTTTCTTCCTCATTGAAATTCTCCTTTCATATCATATTTATAGACTTTTGTTTTGATTATACCACTTATTGGCGAATAAAACAAGCATTAACTTATAGTGTGTGCGGATGTAAAATTTTCCGAATAAGTCTTGCAAATATGAGCAAAATGTTGTAAAATGTAAATGATGTTGTTTATAACAGTCAAATAAAAGGAGGATATTATGAAATTCAAAAAAGGATTATGTGTCGCCATTGCGGCGGCAGCGGTGATGGGTGCAGCAAACTTTGTTTTTTCGGCAGATATGCCGGAGCAAAAAATAGAGGCATACGAAACCGTGAAATTGACCGAAGAAAGCGTTGTGTATACCGTTGACACCAACAAAAAAGAGGCATATGTAACGGGCTATGACGGTTCGCCCGCAGATGTGGTCATCAAAAGCGAGGTAAGCGGTTTCCCCGTTAAGGAGATAAGGGAAAAGGCATTTACCGATTGTACGACTATCACAAGTCTTACCGTTCCCGCAAGTGTCGGCAAAATAGGCACAAACGCATTCAAAAACTGTCCCGTTCTTAAAACGGTGAATTTAAGCGAGGGTCTGACGGATATAGGCTACGGCGCATTTCAGAACTGTGTTTCGCTTGACGAGATAACAATACCGAGTACCGTTTCGACCGTGCGCGATTACTACGGCAACAACGGCGCATTTGAAGATTGTACGGCTCTTGCTTCGGTAACGCTTAAAAACAGCGTTGTCGGCACGGCTATGTTCCGCGGCTGCAGCAGCATAAAAGAAATAACCGTACCTGCGACCGTAACATCTGTCGGTGACGACGCTTTCCGCAATTGTACATTTCTTGAAAAAGCCGTTATTCTTTCAAGCGGTGAGCTTGGCGACGGCGCTTTCACGGGCTGTACGTCGCTTGACGAAGTTTCGCTTGAAAACAGCAATGTAACAAGCATAGGCAGCTCGGCTTTTGAAGGCTGCCCCATACCAAAGATAACCATGCCCTCGACATTGCAGACGATAGACACAAACGCTTTTCTTGGATGTAGGCTGCTTGTTTCGGCCGAATTGAACGAAGGTCTTGCAACTATAGGCTACGGCGCATTCAAAGAATGTACGAGCCTTTCATCTATCGTTATACCATCAACGGTATCTAAAGTATCCGATTATTACAACAGCAACGGCGCATTTGAAAATTGTACCGCGCTTGAAACTGTCACACTTAAGGGCAGCGTTGTAGGTACGGCTATGTTCCGCGGCTGCAGCAATATAAAAGAAATAACCATACCAAACACAGTCATCTCGGTCGGCGACGAAGCGTTCCGAAACTGTGCATATCTTGAAAAAGCCGTTATTCTTTCAAGCGGCACAATAGGCAGCAGCGCTTTTAAAGGCTGCCCATACCTAAGCGATATATCTCTTGAAAACAGCAAGCTCACGCAAATAGGCAGCAACGCTTTTGAGGGCTGCTCCGTAAAGACATTTGCTTTGCCGACAACATTGCAGACAATAGACTCAAAAGCCTTCAGCGAATGCCGCGGCCTTACATCGGTAAAACTTAACAGGGGGCTTGCGACCATAGGTTACGGCGCATTTGAAAACTGTGTTTCTCTTACGTCGATAGATATACCGAGCACGGTATTGAGCGTAGGTGCTTATTACGGCAACGACGGCGCATTCCAAGGCTGTACCGCTCTTACCGAAGCAACGCTGTCAAACTCCGTTGTCGGCACGTCTATGTTCAAGAATTGTTCGTCGCTTAAAAATATCGTTATCCCGGATAGTGTCGGCAGTATAGGCGACGATGCGTTTTTAAATTGTACATCTCTTGAATCGGCTGTAATAAACAGCAGCTCGACTATCGGCAGCAGCGCATTCAAGGGCTGCTCGGCATTAAAGAGCGTCAGCCTTGAAAACAGCAAAATAACGGAAATATCCAATTATGCATTTACGGGTACGCCCGTAACGGAATTGAAATTCCCCAAAACTTTGTCAACTATAGGCCGTGAAGCATTCGAGGATTGTACATCGCTCGAAAAGATAGAACTGAACGAGGGTCTTATGACTATCACGGGCGGCGCTTTTGCGGGCTGTACAGCGCTTAAAAGCGTGACTATACCCAAAACCGTACTCGCTGTCAAAGATCAATACGGACTGGGCGCTTTTGAAAACTGTACGGGGCTTAAAAGCATCGAACTCAAAAACACGCTTATAGGCAACAATATGTTCCAAGGCTGTACGGGGCTTAAAAATGTGGTTATCGGCGATACGGTAATAACTGTCGGCGACGAGGCTTTCCGTGATTGTACATCGCTTAAAAGGGCATATTTTGCAGGCAATGCGCCTACGTCTGTCGGCAGCAAGATTTTTACAAAATGCAGCGAAGATTTTCAAATAAACTACCTTGCCGATAAATTGGGCTGGTCTACACCTATATGGAATGACTACCCCGCATATCCGATAGATGCGATACCCGATATTGAAATACCGCAGGAAAATATAATTTTGGGCGATGCCGACGGCGACGGTGAGCTTAAGGCTGCGGACGCTTCCGTTGTATTGCAGAAAACGCTGGATAACTCTTACCATATGAATATAGAGGACAAAACGAGCGACTATCTTAAATATATAGACGTAAATAACAGCGGCGACATCAACGCTGCGGATTCTTCACTGATATTGCAGAAAGTGTTGAATAACTCGTTCCTGTTCCCGATAGAGTAATATTTAAAAGACCTCACAAAGATGTGGATATACATTGATGTGGGGTCTTTGTCTTTTGCGCCTGCGGCACAAAAAACTTGCAAGACGACACATATTATGTTATTATTATGTTAACCGACAGGTAAGTCAACCGTCTTTTCGGGCGGTACACACTGTTATATTTTATAATGTTTTATTTTAAGGAGGTCTTTATTATGGTCGAATTATATAACGGCGGCGCCTATCTTTTAAACGGCTCGGAGCTGGTAAAAGAGGCTGACGCCGCAAAACACGGCAATTTATCCAAAGCCGAAGCTCGCAAAAACACTATTGCCTACGGTATATTGCAGGCGCACAACACAAGCGGCGACCCCGACAAACTGAAAATAAAGTTTGACTGTATGGCAAGCCACGATATAACCTATGTGGGCATTATACAGACCGCGCGCGCATCGGGCATGGAGAAATTTCCTATACCCTATGTTCTTACCAACTGTCACAACAGTCTTTGCGCAGTCGGCGGCACAATAAACGAGGACGACCACATGTTCGGTCTTTCGGCGGCAAAAAAATACGGCGGTATCTATGTGCCTGCCCATCAGGCGGTCATTCACCAA
The DNA here is from genome assembly GCA_947629215.1 of uncultured Clostridia bacterium. Lineage (GTDB taxonomy): Bacteria > Bacillota > Clostridia > Lachnospirales > CAG-274 > RGIG4310. The sequence continues at coordinate 2,719 of CANRCU010000118.1, read as the reverse complement.
TTTATGCGTGAAATGATGAGCGGCTGCGGCAAAATGATACTTGGCTCGGATTCTCACACACGCTATGGCGCTCTCGGTACAATGGCAATAGGCGAAGGCGGCGGCGAGCTTGCAAAACAGCTGCTTGAACAGACCTATGACGTAAACTGTCCGCAGGTGGTAGCGGTCTATCTTACAGGCAAGCCTGCGCCCTTTGTCGGTCCGCAGGACGTTGCCCTTGCCATAATAGGCGCCGTATTTGAAAACGGCTATGTTAAAAATAAGGTCATGGAGTTTGTCGGCGACGGTATATCCAACCTTAACGCAGAATACCGCAACGGCATTGACGTCATGACGACGGAAACGACCTGTCTTTCGTCCGTATGGCGCACGGACGACGTTATACGCGAATACTACAAAGCCCACGGCAGAGAGGACGATTTTAAGCAGCTTGCCCCGGGCAGCGCAGCATATTACGACGGTGTCGTATATGTTGACCTTTCGACGGTAAAACCGATGATAGCCATGCCTTTCCACCCAAGCAATACATATACTATCGACGAGCTGAACGCAAACCTTGACGACATACTTGCGGAAGTTGAGAAAAAAGGCGCAAAGCAAATTGACAACCCGAATATCGACTTTAAATTGAGAAACAAAGTCGTGAACGGTAAATTATATGTCGACCAGGGTGTTATTGCGGGCTGCGCAGGCGGTACATTCGACAATATCTGCGATGTTGCGGATATTCTTAACGGAAAGTCCATCGGCGCTGACGATTTTGCGCTGAGCGTATATCCTTCAAGCCAGCCGACCTTTATATCCCTTGTCGAAAACGGCGCTATCGTAAAACTTATGGCGGCGGGCGCAACAGTGCGTTCGGCATTCTGCGGCCCCTGTTTCGGCGCAGGCGACGTGCCGAGCAACAACGGGATGAGCATACGTCACTCCACAAGGAATTTCCCGAACAGAGAGGGTTCAAAGCCCGGCAACGGTCAGATAGCGTCGGTCGCGCTTATGGACGCGCGTTCGATAGCTGCTACCGCCGCAAACAAGGGCGTTCTTACCTCGGCAGAGGAGCTTGACGGTATAGAATTTACCAAACCGAAGTACTTCTTTAACAAGACCGTATACGACAACCGCGTATACCGCAGCTTTGGCAAAGCCGACCCGTCGGTCGAGCTGAAACTCGGTCCGAATATTACGGACTGGCCCGAAATGAGCGCTTTGCCCGAAAATATACTGCTTAAAGTAGTCAGCCTTATAACCGACCCCGTAACAACAACGGACGAGCTGATACCGTCGGGCGAAACCAGCTCTTACCGTTCAAATCCGCTCGGTCTTGCGGAGTTTACGCTTTCGCGCAAAGACCCCGACTATGTACCGCGCGCAAAGGCTATACAAGCCGCTCAGAAAGCCATACTTAACGACAGCTGCCCGTCGGCTGCCGTACCCGAAGTAAAGCCTGTAATGGACACGATAAAAACCAAATTTGATGTAAACAGAAAAGTTATGGGCATAGGCAGCACCATTTATGCCGTAAAACCGGGCGACGGCTCGGCAAGAGAGCAGGCTGCAAGCTGCCAGAAAGTGCTTGGCGGCTGGGCAAACATTGCCAAAGAATATGCGACAAAGAGATATAGGTCAAACCTTATAAACTGGGGTATGCTGCCGTTCACCTTTGACGGTGAGCTTCCGTTTGAAAACGGTGATTTTATCTTTATACCGCAGGTGGCAAAAGGCATTGCCGAAAAGGCTTCAAAATTTAAGGCGTATGTCGTTAAAAACGGCGATATGAAGGAATTTGAGCTGACTATGGGCGAATTGACCGACGATGAAAGGCAAATTATACTTGACGGTTGTTTGATAAATTATAACAGAAATAAAAGGAAGTAAAAATATAATGGGTGTCGCAAAACTAAACTATTTGCTAAAAAGTGAATTTTTAGATTAAGGTTACTTGCATTTTTTAAGTAACTTTGGCGTCGTCAGACTAAATCCGCAGGCGGAATCGAATTTCTGTGCACCGCAAAAAAGTAATGCGGACGCACGAAGTGCGGCTCTTGGCGTAGCCAAAAGTGCTTTTGCTGAGGAAAAGAGCGAGTCGCCGACCATCGGGAGGCACGAGCCTCTTTATTCATTGTAAAAAAAAATGAATGAAATGCTTGCATTTCATTCAAGAGGTGAATATGTTATTATAGGAACAAACAAGTAAAAGCCGCATAGAATTGAGGGTTTTAACTTGAATTGTTCCTATTTTGATTTTTAAAAATTAAATAAAATGCACTTTGTTTTAGATATGCCATATATTTTGGTATATTTGAGGTGTAAAAACTTTTAACATTAAGCGTAGTTTCAAAAAAGGAACTGCGCTTTTTTGTTTTTCAAGGAAATATACAAATTTATTTAAGTATCTAAAACAACAAACAAACCGCATACATAAACAAACAAACCGGAGGAGGAATAATTATGTTAATATTCAGAATGAAAAAAAAACAACTACACTTGTATGTCAAATCAAGCATTTACCAAAGTAATAATAAGTGTATTCCGTAACTTAATAATCTTGGGTTGGGGCTATACTAAAAAAGTGGACATAAAACTAAGTTATGTATTATAATAAAATAAACACTAAAAAGGAGTTGTTAATATGTCCCATCCAAAGTATGATGATGAATTCAAAAAAAGTATTGTAGCGCTTTATCAAAGCGGAAAATCGCAAAGTCAGATCAGTAAGGAT
>CANRCU010000117.1 GCA_947629215.1 uncultured Clostridia bacterium | reverse complement strand
GGTTTGGTTTCCTCTTTAGGCGGTTCGCCGGTTGCAAGCGGCCAGATCAGCTCGGAACGCACATATCCGACATAACCGCCTATGCCGTCTTTATCCGAGGTGACGCTTACAAGCGTAAAACCGTTTTCCTCACCGTATATATGTACCTCGGTGTCTTTTTTTATACTGCCGAAAATATCACGTTTTTCGGGGCGCACATAGAGCCGTGAATTTTGCGTCACAATGCCGGGCTTATTCTCTGTATCTACGGATAATACGGCCTTATCGTTCAGAACGGCTGTATTTGCGCCGTATACGCTCTCTATAAGACCAAGCGGCAGAAAAACTCCGTTCGGTTCGTCAAATACGGGGAAATTCAGCTCGGTATCGGGCGTGTTTTCGTCAAACCTAAGAACATTGTCGTCGGTGGTTATTATAATGCGCGATTCCTCGGCATTATAATAAATATTCGGGTCTATATATTCTTTTATCCTATCAAACTCCAGACAGAGAACGCCGTCACACTCGACCGCCCCGCTGCCGACGGGTTCGCCGTTTATGATAAGATTGTATTGACTTGTCTTGTCTAAGCCGTAAAAACGCCAGAAATTGACATTGCGCGCCGTTACTGCCTTTACCGCAATAAGCGTCGCAAGTATGAGCGCCAACACAAGGCATAAACTTTTGTTGTGATTTCTGCGTTTTATGCGTAAATTTGCTCTGTACATTTTTTCACCTGCTTTTTCGGGAATGACAGAAAAGCCCTGTCTGTTTATATATATGATAACATAATATTTGCGATGTGTCCATATTCGATAATAACGGCGGTATTGTCAAAATTTGATTTATGTGATAAAATACTTGAAAGCCGACCGATTTTGTAGTATTATAGAAAAGAATACAGGTATCGGATATCAAAAAGGGCGTGTATGCCCGTAAGAATTGGAGGAAAAAATATGATTTCCGTTAAAATGAACGAGCTTGTCAAGAACAGCTCCGCCATAAGAGCTATGTTTGAGGAAGGCAAGAAAATGGCTGCCAAATACGGAAAGGAAAATGTTTACGATTTTTCGCTCGGCAATCCGTCGATAGTACCGCCTGCGACTGTAAAACAGGCTATATTTGACATTCTGAATGAAGAATCCGAAATGTTCGTACACGGTTATATGTCAAACGCAGGTTATGAAGATGTAAGAAAGACTGTTGCGGACTATCTTAACAAGACCCACGGCACAAACTTTGACGAGGGGAATATAGTTATGACTGTCGGCGCGGCAGGCGGACTTAACATTGCGCTTAAAGCCGTAACGAATCCGGGTGAGGAGATAATCGTTATTGCGCCTTATTTCGGCGAATACGATAATTATATCAGCAATGTGGACGGTGTAAGAGTGGTCATCAGCCCCGATATTGAGCGATTTTCAATAAATTTTGAAGAGTTGGAGCAAAAGATAAGCCCAAAAACGCGCGCGCTTATCGTGAACAGCCCCAACAACCCGACGGGCGTCGTTTACGGCGAGGAAGATATAAAGCGTCTTGCGGCTGTACTCGAAGCCAAACAGAAAGAATACGGCACAACGATATTTCTTATTGCGGACGAACCCTACCGTGAGTTGGTGTTCGGCGGCGCAAAAGTGCCTTATCTTACAAAATACTATAAAAACACCTTTGTCGGTTACAGCTTTTCAAAAAGTCTGTCGCTTCCGGGCGAAAGAATAGGCTATCTTACGATACCGTCCGAAATGGAGGATTTTGAAAACGTTGTCGGCGCGGTCAGCGTTGCAAACCGTATAATGGGTTTTGTAAACGCACCGTCGCTTATGCAAAGAGTTATAGGCAGGGTCATAGGTCAGACATCGGATGTGAGCGTTTACGAAGAAAACAAAAATATCCTCTACAAGGCGCTTACAGAATACGGTTACAGCTGTGTAGAGCCTCAGGGTACTTTCTATATGTTCCCTAAGTCGATAATACCCGACGACAAGGAATTTTGCGAAACCGCAAAGCAATATCACCTTGTATTGGTCGCAGGCAGCACCTTCGGCTGCCCGGGACATTTCCGCATTGCCTACTGCGTAGACAAACAGACTGTGCTGAACAGCCTTGACGCTTTCAAAAAACTTGCTGAACACTATAAAAAATGAGGGGCGGCAAATGTATAAAACAGAGATTTTTGCAAGAGCCAAGATAAATGTTGCGCTCGATGTTGTGAGAAAACGCAGCGACGGTTATCACGATTTGCGTATGATAATGCAAACGGTGAATCTGTGTGATACAATATCCATAGAAAAGACAGACCAAAGCGGCATAGAACTGCATTGCAGCCTTTCGTGGCTGCCGTGCGACGGCAGAAACCTTATTTATCGGGCTGCCGAAGAAATGATAAAAGAATGTGATATAAAACAGGGTGTCAGGATATTTCTCAACAAAAAAATACCTGCTGCGGCGGGGCTTGCGGGCGGCAGCGCGGACTGCGCGGCTACGCTTGTGGGTATGCGTTCTTTGTTTGAGCTGTCCGTCGGCAACGAACGTCTTATGCAGATAGGCGAAAAACTCGGCGCGGATGTGCCTTATTGCCTGATGAGGGGTACGGCGCTTGCCGAAGGGAAAGGCGAGATATTGACGCCGCTTGCGCCGTTCCCGAATGCGTTTGTGCTGCTTGCAAAGCCTGCGATAAATGTATCCACACCTGCCGTTTTTAAGGAATTCAGTCTTGAAAAAGTGACAAAACACCCGAATATCGAAAAAATAACAGAGCTTATAAAGCAAAACGACCTTGACGGTATCTGCGGTGAAATGTGCAATGTTTTGGAAACGGTCACTGTAAAAAATTATTCGGTAATAGAGGATATAAAGCGGTCTATGATCGAATACGGCGCTGTGGGCAGTATGATGAGCGGCAGCGGTCCGACGGTGTTCGGCTTTTTCAAAAGTTACGAACAGGGGATAAATGCGCTTAGGCGAATACGCAGTATTTATCATATACGCGAAATATATCTTACAACCGTTTTCAATACAAGGCGATAAATTGGGGAGGAATAAGAATGCCTAAACGTTTGGCGGCGGTAATGCTCGCTGTATGTCTTATATTTACGGCAATGCCCGTTCATGCGGCTGTTGAGTATATGGCACTTGGCGACAGCATAGCGCGCGGATACGGATTGAAAGACCCGGCAGCCGACAGCTATCCGTCAAAATTTGCGGCGGAAAACGGGCTGACGTTTGAAAATTACGGCATTGACGGTCAGACAGCCGAAGAGCTGCTTGACGATATAAAAAATGACAAATACGACTTTACGGGCGTAAAGGTCGTGACGGTCAGCGCAGGCAGCAACGAGCTGCTGCATTATATAATCGGTATGATAGCGAAGGAATTCGGTGTTGAGGAAAGCGAGGACGGTCTGGAACAGGCGCTTGCTTCCATGCCTGCGGATATGATTGCCGAACATATCTCAAATGTACGTCATATGCTGGTTAATAACAGCGAGCTTAACGCTATATGCGACAAGCTTAGGGACAAGACCATACCCGGCATCGCAGCGGAGATAAAAAAACGCAATGCCGATGCGATAGTGATTTTCAACAATATTTACGACCCGTATAAGAATATGGCTTTGGTATATCCGATTTCGCGAAGCACCTATATAAAAATATATCCCGAAGAATATTTTCAGCCCTACGTTGACCGTGTGAACAGCGGCCTGAAAAGCACGGACAGCTATTTGGTGGCGGATATATGCTCGGTGTTTGTAAAAGCGGGGTATGTCAATGCGTCGCTTGATATGCGCGAACCGGAAATTTTTACTTTTGATCCCCACCCCACAAGGGCAGGGCATAATGTCATAAAAAACGAAGTAAGCAAGGTCTACCGTTCCGTTTTGGGTGATGACGATGTTACATCGGGCGGCGGTATTGACGGCGACGATATTACATCGGGCAGCGGCATTGTCGGCGATGATGTTACATCGGGCAGCGCCGTGAAAGATAAAATACCTTATGGCGATGTGAATTATGACGGCAGATTGACAGCCGAGGATTCGGCGATAGTCTTGCAATATACATTAAATAAATTCGGCAATTTTGACGAGGAAAAATTAAAAAGAGCCGACGTTGACGCAAACGGTGTAGTCAATGCGGCGGATTCTTCGCAGATACTGCAAAAAGTGCTTGTGTCGGGTTTTATGTTTAAAGCGGAATCGACGGATGAGCCGGTTTCGTGAGAGGAGGAAAATAAATGTTAAAAAAGATGATAACTGTTGTAATAGCGGCAATGAGCATTTTTGCCGCAAGTTCGGTGTATGCCGCGGATAATGCCGATTATATCGCTTTGGGCGACGGCATTGCATCGGGTAAGGGTCTGACGAACCCCGAAAAGGACAGCTATCCCGCGGTTTTTGCCGCAAATAATTCGCTTACGTTCGAAAACATGGGCGAGGACGATATGACAGCCGAAAAATTGCTTGAAAAGCTGCAAAAAGGCGAATATGACCTTTCGGGCGCAAAAGTCATAACCGTGAGCGTGGGCAGCAATAATATCTATAATTATGTTATGGATACCGTATCGCGAGAGCTGGAAGTGGATATGACGGGCTATGACGATATAAACGTTGCCGTTTCCGAAAGGTTGGATTTTCTTATGCATACGGAAAGCATAAACGAAACTCTTATTCGTTTTTCAAATATCAGTTACGACCTTGAGAGCGATGGAAAATTATGGGATATTTGTGCAGAACTTTCGAGCAAAACGCTGCCTGCAATAGCCGAGGAGATAAAGAAACAGAACCCCGATGCTCAGTTGATATTCACGAATATATACAACCCGTACAGCGGCAGCAATACGGAAGTTATCATACCCGTGGGCGGTGTAACGGAGATGAGAAAAAATATAGGCAAGCATTGCGAACCCTATGTTGAGTTTGTAAACAAAGACTTAGCCGAAAATGCCGAAAAGAGCGGATTTAAAATTGCGGATGTAGCCTCGGTATTTGATAAGGGCGGATATGTCAATGTTTCGCTTGATATGAGAGATATGGATACATTCACTTTTGACCCGTATCCCACAAGGGCGGGCGCAAATGTGATAAGCAATACCATAAAGGCGCTTTACATACCCGAAGAAACTACAATGACAACAACCGAAAGCACAACGGAAACCACAAGTGAGAGTACAACGGAAACCGAAAGCACAACAGAAAATATAAAATACGGTGATGTTGACTTTAATAATGAGATAACGGCTGCAGATGCCTCGGCGGTATTGCAGTACACACTCAACAAAGGCGTAGACTTTAACGAGGTCGCTCTTATAAGAGCCGATGTGAATGCCGACGGCGATATAAATGCAAGCGATTCGTCGCTGATACTTCAGAAAGCTTTGGTATCGACCTTTATTATGCCGGCGGAAGCGGCACAAGAAACAAAACGAAAACAAGTAAATTAGGGTCGGATGATATGCGGAAAAGGGGGCGCAGGATAATGTTAAAAAAACTTCTTCTGGCTGTTATAGTTGTGGGTATAGGCGTTCTGTGTTATACGGAAAAGACAGGCAAAACACATTTATCGGACACCGTGTACAGTTTTGTGCTCGGTGAAGAACCGCCCAAAGAGGATGACAGCGTGCATTACACTCTTGCAAAAGAGAAGGAACAACTCAGCGATGCCGAACAGGCTAAGAAAGATGCAAGCGAATACCACAAGAAGGAAAAACGATTTGCCAATGCTGCAAAAGATACTGCAAACGGCATAAACGAGGCATCCAAATAATGCTTAAAAAAAGGGCTGCTGCAAATAACATTTTGGCTATTTGTGACAGCCCTGTTTTGAAGTTTTGGGGAAGAATGTGTTATAAAATGATGCGCTGCCCCATTTACAGAAAGGGAAAATTGTATGACGACTAAAAAACTGACGCGTACGGCGTTTATGCTTGCGCTTATTATCGTGCTGTCGGTGTTTGAAAGCACCCTGCCGCCTATTGTTGCATCTGTCCCCGGTATACGCATGGGGCTTGGCAATATAGTCACCATGTATGCACTTTTTACCATCGACAAAAAAACGGCATTTACGCTGAATATACTGAAATCCGTTTCGGTGCTGGTCACAAGGGGCGTTACGGCGGCTATACTAAGCTTTTTTGGTGGTATGCTGTCGCTGGCAGTCATCATACTGCTGCATTTTATACTGAAAAACAGCGTAAGCTATATGGCGTTGAGCGTTTCGGGAGCAGTTTTTCACAATGTGGGTCAGTTGACGGCAATATCGCTGATATTTGATAATTTTGCGGCTTTTTGTTATTTGCCCGTGCTTATTGCGGCAGGCGTTGTAATGGGCTGTGTAACGGGGACCGTGCTTAATGTCGTCATGCCAAGGCTGGATAGTATAGGCGGAGGGGGAACGGAATGAAAAAGACTGTTTTGGCGTTTCTTCTTTGCCTTTTGATTGCAGGCTGTGACGGTCGGACAAAAATGCAGAAATACGACACACAGTTTTTTGATGTGTTTGATACGGTGTCGTCTGTTTCTGTTTATGCGGAGAATGAAAGTCGGGCGAAGGAATATACAAACGCAGTGCATGAGCGGCTTTTATATCTGCATAAGCAGTTTGATCGCTACAATGATTATGAGGATCAGCCCAACAACCTCAAAAAACTCAATGATACGGCAGGCAAGGGCGAGCCGCTCACAATATCCAAAGAACTGTATGAGATACTGAAACGCGGGAAAGATATGTATGACCTGACGGATGGTAAAATAAATATAGCCATGGGTTCTGTGTTGGAAATATGGCACAGATACCGCGACAATGCACTCGAAAACGGCGTTATTGCCATTCCGACTGCTGAGGAGCTTGAGGCGGCAAGCAAATATACGGATATAGAAGAGTTGCAGCTTGGCGAAAATTTTTCGGCATATATTGCAAAAGAAGGCGTTTCTGTAGACCTTGGTTCGGTCGCAAAGGGTTATGCGGCGTCAGAGGCTGTTAAAACGCTGCGCAGTATGGGCTGTGATTCGGCGCTTGTGAATTTGGGCGGCAATGTTGTATGCTGCCGCAGTGCCTCAATGGATAAAAGCTGGAGAGTGGGTGTTCAGGACCCTCAAAAAACCGATGACATACTTGAGGTCGTGG
>CANRCU010000116.1 GCA_947629215.1 uncultured Clostridia bacterium | reverse complement strand
TAGCAATATTGTTCGCAAGTGACACAAGAACAGTAGGTAAAAAGTATTCCATGTATTTTTTGTTTATAATATTTCCGTTTCTTTTTAACTCGCTCATCGTTACTCTCCTTGTTAAGTTAATTTATACAATATTGCTGCCGTTTCGGCTCTGGTGATCGTATTTTTGGGTCGGAAGGTATTATCGGGGTATCCGCTTATTATGCCTGCCGCCGACAATGTATTTACCGCCTCTTTGGCGTAGCTGCTTATTTCGCTGCCGTCGGTAAATTTATTTTCGCTTGCTGCCGCTTCCATAGCAAGATACCTGTATATTATCGCCGAGGCGTCTTCTCTTGTAATGCTTACATCCGGTTCAAATTTACCGTTTCCCGTGCCGTAGACGATATTGTTGTCCGCTGCCCACATTACCGCTTTGTAATACCATATATCCCTATCCACATCATCAAAGTTTTGGGATACAGATATATACTCGGTAAGGTCAACGCCCGCAAGGTTTGCTATAAGCCGAACAAGTTCCGCTCTTGTAAGGTTATCGTTCGGAGCAAATGTTTTATTTGTTCTTCCGTTTACGATTCCCATATTGTGAAGGGTATTGACCATATCTTCGCACCACATACCTTTTATATCTTCAAAACCGGAAGCACCGATATTTTCGGTTTGAGTAGTGGTTTCCGTCGAAGGTTCTTCTACCGTTACATCAGCGGTTTCCGTAGTGGTTGTGATTTTGTGGGAAGAACCGCCGCCTCCGCCGGAACTTCCGCCGAATGAAGGCTTTGAGGTAGTAGTTTCGGCAGGTGTTTCGGTGGTCGTTTCGGTAATTGTTTCGGTAGTTTCGGGCAGAGAACCGTTTACTTTCACCCGAACGGTCTTGGTCATCACAACGGTTTCGCCGTCTGTTTCCGCAATATTTTCGGTCATACCGTCTTTGTTAAAGAGTACCGGTTTGCCCTTGTTGTCATAGGTATTGTCGTTTTCGTCAATAAAGAGGCTGTAACCCTTCTTTACCGCTTTGACGGTAACAGTAGCCGTACCGTCTTTCTTGCCGTAAATACTGCCGTTTGAAGGGTCTATATCCGCAATGTTTGTGTCGTCTATAGAATATTCAAGCTTGCTTGTCTTTCCTGTGCCGTAAGGCGCGGTATTGTATGAAGGATATACGGTTTCGCCTGCATTTACCTCAATGGTGTTTTCGTCACCGCCGTTTATAACTATGTCGGTTATATCCAAGTCCTCGTCGCTTATAAGGTAAATATCGGTGCTTTCCCCGTACAGAACGGTCCCTTCACTGTCTTCAAGGGTCATAAAGAGAGTCTGTTTGTTGCCTTCCGTCCATATGCCGCTTATGTCAACGGCTTCTTTTACAGACACGGCAGAACCCGGCTCAATATTAGCCACGGGAACACCGAGAAGTTCCGTTTGTCCCTCTTCGCCTCTTGCCTTTACCTTAAATACCATATCTCCTGTAGCTTTGTTGCCACGGTTTGCAAATACTGCCGATATTATCTCTGTGTCATTGTTTGTTCTGTCCATTTTGGGTCCAAGGTTTTCTATAACAGGAGAGCGGTCAAATTTGTAATCGCCTTTGAAAGCATTTTCAACATCATCGTACTCGTAAGCCGTAACGGAGAATGTGTAATTGTCGCCTTCTTCGGGTACTTTGAATGTAAACATACCCACAGCCTGTTCTTTGGAGTCGTCATCTTCCGCGTAAGATGCTGCAAAGTGAGTATTTGATACATATTCCCCAAGGTCTGTTTTATTGCCGCTACTGTCTGTCATAACAGCCTTGAATGTTACCTTATCCGAAGGCACGGTACCCATATTGGCAGCCTTTACATATAATACTGCATCATAACCCGGCATAGGATATTGAGGTTCCGTATATACGCTTGTTACCGTTGCCGAGCTTTTCACACGATAAGCGGCTATAACAAGGTCTGCATTCGGGGACATACTTGTATTGCCGTCTTGGTCGGTTTCCAAATATGTCCTTGTATAAGCGCCCATCATAGTATTGTCGTCTATGGCGGCAAAAGTCTGTTCGCTGTAAAGGGTGTTGTTCTCATCGGGTACGTCAAAAGCCATACCTGCGCCCCATGAACCGGAATAAGAGGTTTTCTTTTCTCCGGTCTGCGGGTCGGTTATTTCCTCCGATGAGAAATGAGGGTCGTATATACGCATATATAGGCTTCTCTTTGTTGTGGTATTTTCGCCGTTTTCGTTAAAGTCGGTATGAGAATCCAACTGATTCCATATGAGGTATATTCTTCCGTCGGGCTGTGCGCTCACGTTAAATGTCTGGGCTGCATCTCCGCCTTTCTGGGCAAGGGTATAGGACATATCTCCTATCATATAGCCTTCGTCTGAGTTCATAACGTCTTGTGAAAGTTCTGCGGATATATTTGTGTATACCACATTTCCGTCCCTGTTCCAGTAAAGATATACATTGCCGTCATATGCCACTGTCTGCGGATTGCTGTCCCTGACGTCGTTTGATGTAAGTCTTATCGGACCGAATGAAGAATTGTTGCTCATATCCACAACGGAAGCGTATATTTCCATATCTTCGCTTGTATCTGTGTTGCCGTCGCTGTCAACGGTGTAGGTAACATATGCCTTGCCGTCGAATACGTGAGCCGTTATCTCGTTTATGCCAAGGGTGTTTTCCACAAGCGGTACAAATCTCTGATTGTCAAGGCTGCCTTCGCCGTAGTGGTCTTCATATGCAATATATGTAGCCTCGTTTTCGGTAAAGCCCACCTCGTTAAAGTTGCTGTCAAGCGTCTTATAGCATACCGTGCTGTAAGCATTGTTCATGAACTTGCTGAAACCATCCAGTGTTTCATATGAGAATACAGCATTTTTATCGGTATAATCCGTTGTAATGTAAGATATGAACGTTCTGCCTGTAGTGTCGTCGTATGCCATTCTCGGCATGGAGTTTGAAAAACCGTCGGGCTGTGTGAGCGTCTTTGACTCTATAATATTTCCGTCTTTGTCAAATACACAGAAGCTAAGGTCAAGGCTGTCTATATATTCCGGTATATCGGGAAGGGTATCTCCGAAAGTCTTGTTCATATCGCTGAATACCACTATGGTCTTGTCGCCTGCCTTTGCAACGGAAAAGTCCATATCCGCTGTGCCGTCGTCGTCCGCCTTCCTTGCTTCCGACCATGAATTATTTATGTCACCTATAACATAGTAAAGCGTCTGACAGTCATAGTCGCCTCTTTCGGGGTCGTCGCCCAAATAGAACAACATAAATTTGCCGTTACCGAGGTAAGACAATGTGGATTTGGGGTGAGGCAATGTATCTCTGAGTTCGTCTTCGTAGAGTACGATCGCGCTGCCTTCGTTTTCGTCGGCGTCCATAAGCCTTATTGCCTGCGAGCTTAAACTTTCGTCAAAAGGCTTTGTTTCCGTAAAGTTATTGCCCCTGCCTCTTGATATTCTGCCCATCGTACCTTTGAGTTCTCCCGAAACATCGCTGCTGTATGTTCTTATGCTATTGTCTGTGGGGAACAGGTTATCGGGCTGAATATCGTCGTCGGAACGCTGTTCCTTAAGGCTCTTTTGATAATTGTCGTTGTCTGCTCTGTCGTTCGTAGCGCCGTAGCCTATCCAGCCGTTGTCAAGCATACCTTCATCGAACCATATTCCGTATGAATATGTAGCCACCCTGAATGATAAAGGTATAAGGAAACTTATATCGATATTAAGACCGAACTGCACGGTACCTGCGGATGTTTTTTCATCCTGAAAAGCAACATTAAAGTTGACGGTACCGCTTCCTCCGACGGAAAGCACACCTTTGATGCCCACTCCCGCGCCTACGTTTAATCTGATGAGTATACCTAAAAGACCTGCGTTGGGCAGATCAACGTTGTTTACATCCGAATCGCTCGTAAATTCCATCACATGTTTCGCATCGGGGAAAAAGCCCCATATTCCCTTAATGGTAGCGCCGCCCGAAATCGTAAGATAGAAAGGCACCGGACCTGCGTATACGGTGAGGTCATAACTTGCGTCTGCCGAAGCGCCCAAAAGCAGATAAAACTGTTCATGATAATACTTCACTTCGCCGTTTTCATGAGTTTTATATACTCGCAGATAATAGCCGACCGAAACCTTGACATTCCAATCAAACTTACTTTTGTCGGATGTGGAAGCCTTGCCGTCGGATGAACCCGCAGGCGCTTGGGTGGTAGCTTCGGTGGTGCCATCGGCTTTTTTATACACAACGCTGTTAGGGTCGATAATGGAATTTGCCAGATATGCCACACGCTGTTTTGCCGAGCCTGTGACAAACAAGTCGGAACCCTGTCTTTTTGCCTCGCCTATGGCAGACTTTACAAGATTACCGTTGTTCAGGAAGTAATCATAAACTTCATAGTCTTGCTCGGATGTTCCGTCTGCGTATCCGACAACGGCATCTTCCGTATTGTCGTCTGCATAAGCCGAAACAGTTGCGGAATTAGCCGACGAGCCGTCGTCATAGTCGGATTCGCGCTGTAAATTTACCACGGGCGCGCCCATATCGATATTCGGGGATGCTTCGCCCAAATATTCAAGGTCTTTTGAACCCATATCTTTCATTACAGGCATCTGCATATTGGCGGGGTCGGGCAGTTTTGTAAACTTTACGCCCGTTTCCACTGCGCCGCAGCCTCTGCCGTATACATCATAGGCTTCAATGGTAAGGCTGCCTCCGTCACGAAGATATTCTCTTGCGTTGAATGTGGAGGTATATTTTTCGTCGCTGTTTCTTTCCATCAGCCATTGTTTTATAACAGAGCCTTTACTGTCATAGCTTCTGAGCATTACCTGTGATATGGCATAACCGTCGGCAACGCTGTAATTTGCTGTAGCCGTAATATTTTTATCTTCAAGCACTATGCCGTTTACCTTGTCTTCGTTACAGTTAAACTGAAAATCATCTACCCAGAAGTTCTCGTCCTGGAAAGGCAGGGCAAACCTTATTTCCTGCCCCGCATCCCCGATGGTATTAAGTATAGGCGTGTGTTTTATGTAAGTTTTTCCGCCGCTGCCGAAAATAAGGTTGGTGTAAAAGCCGGGCGTACCGTTAGGCACAAGCACGTTGAAATATCCGTTGGCGTCTGTAACGGTCTGCACCCTGTAGGTCTTGCCGTTATATTCTTCGGAACCGAGAGGGTCGAGAGAACCTATCAAAACATCTACGCCCGCTGCGCCCGTATATGTGGACTTGTCGTTTATATCCACCTTTTGGCTTGCAGGGGAGCGCAGTGTTGCAAGGGGCTTTATTATCTGACCCGTTATGACCGTACTTTCGATATTTTTGTTTACCCTTGAAAAACAATATTGTACTTCCGCACTGTCGGATCTTACCTCAAAACTGAAAGTATCGCCTATATGTATGGTGTATATAGGCAGTTTGCTTTCCTCTACTGTAGAACCGTCTGTGTAAAGCCACATACCCGTATATCCTTCTTCCGTCTTGGCGTAAAGTGTTATCTGGTCGCCAAGAGAAAGATTATCTATGTGACCTGTCTGGGCTGCGGCATTGACAAGAAGGTTTTCCTGCGCCTGTTCAATGTCTGTTTCCAGTTTGGCAATATCTGCCAGATATTGTTCATAAGCCGCCTGCTTATCACGGTTTTTTTGGTTTACGCTCTCAACATATTTTGTATAGAGGTCGTTTTTTTCCACATATGCCGAGTTTAATGCGGTAATATCCTTTTCCATAGGAAACTTTGAATCAACGTAAGCTTCATAGTAAACATACAATGCATCGACATGGGTCTTGTTTGTAAAATCGGTGGTTGCCCATTCTCTGTCCAAATCGTGCAATACCGCCGATTGCGCAGCATTTACATGGGCAAACGAATCATCTGCCAAGGTATTGGCAAGTCTGATTGCCAGACTGCGTGGATTTGTAGAACTATCCGTTTTGTTATTATACGTAAACGACCAGTTTCTTCTGTCATCGTTATATTTATAATCAAATGCCCTGCCGAGCTTATCCGAAAGTTCACTTACTTCAAAGCATAATGTCATACAAAATTTATCTTCAATAATTCCCTTGCCGTATATTTTGGCTGAGTCATTAAGTCCGTATTCATAATAAGATATGAGCTTATAAAGAGCAAAAGCGTCAAGATTTCTGTAATTCGGCGTTTTTTGGGAAAATATAGGAGGATAGTCCTTTTCAAACTTTTCTTTGAGAGAGGGCGTGCTGTCTATATATTCCAGAGCGGCTGCCTTTGACTCTCCTGCCGTAAGACCATAGTCTATATAGTCGTCTTTATCCATAGGCTGCTCCATTATTTGGTTGGGAACATGTTCTTTCTTTTCCTCAAGAGCCTTTTTCATGGCGTCTATATCATTAAACACCGTGATCCCTTCCATATTCATACCTGTTACATATCCGTGACGAGCATTTTCTTCCTTGGTTTCGGTAATATTGAAGTCAAGTATCTTGTGGTCTATGGTAACGTGTTTATTGTCCTTTTCAAATACCACTTTTATTGTTGTACCGTCCGTAATAGGAAGGTCATCACCGTAGTTGTAAGACACATCATTAACGATTATATCCTTGACATGATACCCCTGGTCGGGTATTATCTGTGGACGTATAAGGTCGTTTGTATACCATGCGTCACTTGTTATGTCCTCATTGTTATATACTTTATCGCCTAATTTGAACTGACCGTGGGTATAAGGTTCTATATGTATCTTTTTTACCTTTTCGGTCCTTTCAAAGTTTGCTTTTGCGGTAAGTGTATCTTTGGTCAAGTCGCCGTTATATATGTAGTTGACTATAAAGTTATCATCAAGTTTTACTTCGCTGCCGCTTTTGGTGTTATAGGACTTATTGTTGCCTGTAATTACTGTATCCTTGACGGTGACACCGTAGTTTCTTCCGTCCTCGCTAAGCTCACCGGTCACTTTCAAAGTGTCACCTTTGATATAGCTTTTCTTGGCAGTGCCGTCGGAACGGTGGTCGCTGCCGTTGGCTGTTGCGCCCGGAGAAAAGCTCTTTGTTACGACCCTGCTGTTTTCGTCTGTACCCGTGTAAACATAGTATTGAAGGTCGTCGGGTTTTTGCAGAGTAAAGTCAAAATTTGTATAATAGCATTTCATATCGCATATTTTTGCTGTTCCGCTTGCAAAAATACCCAAAAAGCGGACATATAACTCAACAT
>CANRCU010000115.1 GCA_947629215.1 uncultured Clostridia bacterium | reverse complement strand
GTCGGCAAGCTACTCCGAACAGAAACGACACAACACAGCGCCTATTTTGGAGTATACGGGATATAGCGCGGAGGAGATGTCGTTTAACGTCACGCTCTCCTATTTACTCGGAGTAAAAGTCGAGGAAGAATTAAAGCTCCTCGAGGATTACACCAAAAAGGGAGAACTGCTGACATTTACGCTTGGGAAAACGATATTCGGCTCTTATCGGTGGGTGATTACGAAAATCAGCGTGAATTACAAGCACTATGACAAATGCGGAAATCCGATTACTGCCGAGGTGTCAATATCAATCAAAGAGTATTGCAAATAGCGGGGGGTGCGGTATGACATACAAGGTTAATTCTGCCGACAGCTATTCGCTGGCGTTCGGGCAAAGCAAGGAGCAACTCTCGGTACTTCAGAATATCGCACTCCTGCTTAATACCAAATGCGGAACAGCTCCTATGTACCGCGAATTCGGTCTTCCTATGAAATTTGTTGACAAGCCGCTTGAAGTCGCGGAAACGATAGCGTTTTCCGAAATCTCCGAGGCTTTCGCTCTTTTCGAGCCGAGAGCCGAATTGAAAAATTTGTACATTGAAAAGGACAAAAACGGGAAAATGAGCATAACGGTGGAGGTGGAGATAAAAGATGAGGGGAGCAGAGCATAATTTTGTATCAACCGACAGTGCGGAAATTATCGCGGATCTTATCGCGCGGTATGAGGAGACAACGGGCAGGACGCTCTTGCCGTCTGACCCCGACAAGCTGTTTATTCAATGGGTGACGGGCGTGATTGTGCAAATGCGTATTCTCATTAATTACGCCGCAAACCAGAACATCCCGTCACGGGCATCGGGAGAAAATCTTGACGCGCTCGGAGAGATGATTTACAACGTAAAACGCCCGCAAGCCTCGCCTGCGGTATGCACTATGCGTTTTACAATTTCCGCGCCGCAGGAGTCCGCGATAGATATTCCGAAAGGCGTCAAGGTGACCGACGGCAGCGGGAAATATGTGTGGGAAACGACGGAAAATGCCGCCGTGCCGATAGGTGCAATAATGGTTGATGTTCCCGCAAAATGCACGACAGCGGGCTCAATCGGGAACGGATTTGCACCCGGACAAATAAACACGCTGGTGGACGTTGATAAGGTGCTGTATTATCAATCCTGCACAAACATTGACACTACCAACAGCGGCACGGAGCAGGCAACGGACGCAGAGTATTACGAGCTTATGCGGCAGGGTCTGGAGGCGTACAGCACGGCAGGACCGCGCGGAGCGTATGAATATTACGCAAAATCGGTGTCGACAAGCATTGCGGACGCGTGCGCGATAAATCCCATCGATAAGCCCGGACACGTCGAAATTTGCGCGATTATGAGCGACGGCACGATAGCCGACGACGGAACGAAAAAGGCAATCCTCGAGGCGTGCAACGACGAAAAAGTCAGACCGCTTACGGATATCGTGGAGGTCGTTGACCCCGTAGTTGTGGATTTTGACGTAAATCTAACGTTTTACGTTGACCGCACACAAAGCAAATCAAGCACGGATATTAACGCGGCTGTTCAAGCGGCGGTTGACGAATACACGCAATGGCAATGTAAAAAAATAGGGCGCGACATCAACCCGTCACGGCTTATGTGGCTTTTGCGTGATACGGGCGCGAAACGCGTAGAAATTACATCTCCCGTGTTTACTTCTTTGCGTGACGGCAGCGACAGATTAACTCCCCAGACGGCACATTTAAACAGCGTCAACATAATCAACGGGGGGTACGAAGATGAGTAGTTATATCTCGGACGCTGACGCGCTTGTGGCGTCGCTCCCTTACTCGATTACCAGAGACACCGACAAGGAAAAGCTCGCGCAGGTAGTCGCCGAGGAGCTTGTGAAAAATGTTAATTTCACCGATTATTCGGCGATTTTTCCGCGGATAGACGGGCTCCCCGAGGAGGTGCTCGATATACTCGCATACGACCTCAAAATTGACTGGTACGAGGCGGACGCGCCGCTTTGGAATAAGCGGCAGGCTGTAAAGGATTGTATACTCGTACATAAATTCAAGGGTACAAAATACGCCGTCGAAACGGCTCTCCGAAGTATGTATAATTCTGCGGAGGTGACCGAGTGGTTTGAGTACGACGGCGAACCGTTCCATTTTCGGGTCAACGTTTACGGCTCGACGGGATCGGGCTTGAAAACACTGTATCTCAAAATACAGTATGCGAAAAATCTGCGGAGCGTAATGGACAGCGTGCAATTTACGCTTATTCCCGAGAAGGACATTGAGGTGTTTATCGGCTCGCGGCTCGCAATGTTGGACAAGCAAATTTGTACATCTCTGGAGAGTCGAAGCGAAGATGTTTTCACGGTAGGCGAAAAATACTACGCGGGTATAACTTACAACGGAAAAACCGAGGAAATCAAGGTTTTTTCACATTTCGATATACCGCCTGCGGACGCATTTGGCACGCAGATTACAGCGGGAATAAGTTTAGAGTGCAGAGAAAAGCACATATATTCTTATCTTCGCTCCGAGAAAATTCCGGACGCGCCGCAAGCTACTAAAGGCAATTATACGGCTGTTGCAAAAGCAGCGTATTTTGTAAAAAATATAAGAATGGAGGCTGATTTGTTGTGAGCTGGAATCAAGTTGTTCTGACTAAAGTCGGCGAAGAACTGTTGTCGGGAATGCTCAACGGTGCGAAACTTACTATCACTCGCGCGGTTGTTGGCGATAAGACGGTAAGCGAGGCGCAGCTCCCTTATCAAACGGGAGTATTTTCCCCGATTGCCGCACCCGCTCTGCTAAGTGGGCAGGAGGAAGTCGCGGGGAAAAACGGCACGCAAATCGATATACAAATCCGCAACGACGGTGTGCTTGAAACAAGCCGTATGCGGCAGGTCGGGATTTTCGCAAAGTCGGAACATCATGATGAGGTTCTGCTCGGAATTTTGCAAGATGAAACGGGCGATGAAATCCCTGCATACGGCGATTTTCCGGAATGGATGATAAGATTATCAATCGTTATCGGAATAAGCCGTACAAACAACATAAATGTTGTTGTAAATCCTCACGTCTTTGCGACAAAAACCGAGTTGGAAACCTTGAAAAACAGGATATCCAAGTACGGAATTGTCGACGTCGAAACAACCGACCGCAACCCCGAACTGCCCACATACGGCATTGATGAGGGAGGGCGGGAGGCGGAAATCCGGGCAACTACTTATTCGGGGCTTGCGGACGTCACGCTTGTCCTCGACAATGGAAAAATGTATGACGCAGAAAATGTGAAGCGAAACGCTTCCGTCGCCGTAACGGGCGATTTGATTTTAGAGGAGGAAAAAAACAATGGCAAATAAATCCGCAGTACTTACATCACTTAAGGTAGACGAGAACGAGGCCGTCGACCTCTTCGCAAAATCGAGAGGTGATCTCGTATCCGTTGATTACAACGGCGCAAAATCTCTCGGGGCTGCGCTGACAGAAATCAACGAGGCGGTTGAGGGAATACCGACCAACACGTCCGACCTTAACAACGACAGCGATTTTGCAACAAAGGAAGAGGTAAACACTGCAATCTCAACACAGATCGGGCGCGTGTATAAGCCGTCCGGAACGGTGGAATATGCCTCTCTCCCCACTCCGTCGCAGGAAAATCTCGGTAATGTGTACAACGTGTCCAACGCATTTACAACCGACGAGAGATTTGTGGACGGTCCGGGCAAAAAGTACCCTGCGGGGTCTAATGTCGCGGTGGTTCAGGCGGAAGCAGCATATAAATTTGACGTTCTTTCGGGCGAAATCGACCTCTCAAATTATGTCGAAAAAGACGGCAACAAGCAGTTGTCGACTGAAGATTTCACTTCCGATTTTAAGTCCAAGTTGGAGAAAATTCCCGACGAAGTAAACTCCGAAAAAGTTGCTGAGTGGGACGCAAAGGCAGATACAACCGCCGCGTCCGAGGAGGCAAACGGACTGATGTCCAAAGAGGACAAGAAACGCCTTAACACTATCGGTGGAGTGCGGTTCGGGGAGTCTGAGCCCGAAGACCTCAAGCCCGGCGATTTGTTTATCAAGGTCGAGGCATCCGAGTGATTTTCTTTCGTTTCCCTGCGGCAACTCCTGCCGCGGGGAACTTTTGAAAGGGGGTAAATTATGAAAGAAAAGAAAGCCGTATTGAAGGAAAAACTGGAAAACGGAGAGACTGCAATTGTCCTGCCTGTTACCGCGCTTAAATGTGTAGAGCCTACTACGGATGAAGTACCCGAGTTGGCAGAGGACGACCTCGTCCCTATTGTACAGGCGTCAGACAGCGCACACCTCAAAGCAATCAAAGCATCGGCACTCCTTAAAGATGTCAGCGACACGATAAATGCGGCGAAAAAAGCTGTTGAAACCGCGGTAACCGAGGCAAAACAAGCAGCGGAAAAAGCGCAGAAAGCAGCGAGCGAGGCAGAATCGTCCTGCGAGAAAAAGCCCTTTACAATTTCTGCGGAAAGTTGGAGCCAGCTCGGAGCTCCCCGCGGCGGGTATCAGTATTCCGCGGAAATTACCGACGAAACGGTAACCGCAACCGACAGCGCAAGCGTTGACTTTGGAATTGATTGCTATGACGTAGCGGTTAAAGCGGAAATTGCAGGCGCGGTGGAAACGGCGGAGGGCAAAATAACCGTATTCGCGAAAAATACTCCCGAGTCTGCACTTAGCGGGGTATATGCTGTTGAAAAAGAGGTGAAAACATAATGGGAATCGGACGGACAAATATCATAGTTTGCGGTAGCTCGGGCGGCGGAGGCGGAAGCGAATATGACGGTACAATCGACCTTCCCGATAATATCGGGAGCATAAAAGTGTCGGCTTTCGGCGGCACGGCAAAGGTGGAAATCACATACGCCGACCCGGGAAAAGCTCTGCTTAATGGTGTACATATTGCGTATAAAAAAGGCGGGTATCCCGCCTCTCCGAGCGACGGCGAGCATATCAGAATTCTCACCGAAAGCACCACGGCGCAAATTACAGGATTGGAAAATGAGGAGAGATATTACTTCCGCGCATACCCTTACCGCACGATTGACGGCAAGGATTATTACCAGACCTGCGAACCCGGCAAATCCAAAACAGAGTGCATAGTAGTTGCGAGCGACTGGGTCAACCGCATGATTGCGGACGACCAAGGGCAAAATTCCGACATGGTCAGAATACCTAAAATGTCGTGGAAAGACCTCGGTGTGGGTGAGTCAACGGAAACATTTCCTGCATTTATTGTGGACGGCAAAGAGGTCGACGCGCTGTATTTCGGGAAATACGAGGCGAGCGAAAAGAACTCCCGCGCTTACTCCACAAAAGGCGAAAAGCCCAAAGTGTCGATAGATTTTGACGCGGCGTCTAAGCTTTGCACCGACAAGGGCGCAGGCTGGCATTTGACAACACGCTTGGAATGGGCGGCGGTAGAGTTGTGGTGTTTGAAAAACGGATATCAGCCGCTTGGGAATAACGATTATGGCAAAGATACCACGGAAAGCACATACTCCACACCGGCAGTGAGGCGATTGCCACGGGTGCAGGACCCAAGACATGGGCGCACAACAATTCCGATGACGGTATATGGGACTTGAACGGAAATGTGTATGAATGGCAGGCGGGAATGCGGCTTTATAAAGGCGAATTGCAGGTAATCTCAAAAGACGGGGTGACGTTTTGCAACGATGCGGCGATACTTCCGAGCTCGTCCGACTCTCAGTATTGGTATTGTATCAACGGCTCAACGGGCGCGCTGATGAAGCCTAACGGGAGCGGCACAACGAGCGGAAGTGTGCGCTGTGGCAGTAATGGCACATGGACGACGGGTTCGGCGTCCGGAACATCGAGCGGAAAGTTTTTTAATACGTCTGCGGGTTCCGGGGTTGGGCAAAAGGCAAAAGAAATGTTACAGGCTCTTTGCCTCATCAAGCCCGATACGCTTACAGCCGACAATGGGGACTATTTTTACACGTCCACCTCGAATGAGATACTTGCCCGCGCCGGGGGCTACTGGAGCAGTGGCGCGGAGGCGGGCGTGTGCTTCCTCAACTTCGACTACTCGCGCACGTACACGAGCACGGGCCTCGGCTTCCGTCCCGCTTTTGTAGAACTGGGTACTGGCGGCTGAGTTCTGACGCGCCCGCGACAGCGGGCGCAAAATCCCGCCGAAGGCGGGCGGCGAAAATTTGCAATGGAAGTTTTGAACATATTCCGTCATTTTACGACAAAACGCGGAAATTACACTATGCGTAGTTGTATAATAAAAAAGGGGCTGCGATATAATGGATGAATTAAAAATCGAAGTCAAAATTTTTGATATGATGAAATATGGGTATAAGGCATTGGTGCAATTTCCAAAATCGGAAAAATTCGCGCTTGCGGCAGACATCAAACATTGCATGGATACCATGCTCGAACGGTGTATTGAGGCAAAGCTGAAATACTACAAAAAGACGACATTGCAGGACCTTGACGTGGAGAATTACAAACTCCGCGCATATCTGCGGTTGGCGCACGAAATGGGATACCTCGCGCCTAAAAAGTACGAGGTGTGGAGCGCGCAATCCGTGGAAATTGGCAAGATGTTAGGCGGTTGGCTCAAGTCCGCCAACGGGGACAGCCGCAAAGCATAAGGCGCAAATCGATAAGGCGAACGCCGGGGGCAACTGGAACAATGGCGCGGAGGCGGGCGTGTGCTACCTCAACTTCAACAACTCGCGCACGAACACGAACACGAACCTCGGCTTCCGTCCCGCTTCAATTCAAGCCCTGCCGAAAGCAGGACGGTCAGATGCCGCAGACTTACGGGTCGGCGGTCAGCACGTTGAAGGATTAAAGGGATTTGCATCTTCCGTTTCGATTTTTTCGAGGCGCAAAAATTTTTAAACCGTGTATTCCGCAAACGCTGAAAAGCACGGTTTGAGAGGAGCTGTGTATGGATAAGCACACAGGGGTTTTTAATCGTTTTGTTACATTCGACAACCTTTACGGCGGCTATCTCCTCGCGAGGAAAAACAAGCGGTATCGGAGTGAGGTGCTGGAATACACAGCAAATCTCGAGGAAAATATCATCAATGTGCAAAATCATTTGATGTGGAAAAGCTATACAGTCAGCGGCATGAGGGAATTTATTGAATGGTTTCCGAAAAAGCGCATCATAACTGTAATGCCATTCGAGAATCGCGTCGTGAATTGCGC
>CANRCU010000114.1 GCA_947629215.1 uncultured Clostridia bacterium | reverse complement strand
GAAGCCCCATATCCGTGTGAGCTTTTTTCGCAGAAAAAAGCGAGCGCGGCGGGGCAAGGACAAAGCGTTTACGCTTTGTTCGCAGCCACGTACTTATGAGTAACTTATTTTTTGCCCCGCTTTTCCTAAGTGAAAAATTGCTTTTCGTTTACGAAAAGTAAAATTTTTCACTTAGACTTCAGAAAAAAGCGGGCGGGGTTTGGGGCAGCGCCCCAATAAAATCAGAAAGGTCGTGTATTTATGAGAAAAAAAATAGTTGCAGGTAACTGGAAAATGAACAAAACACCCACCGAGGCTATCGCTCTTGCCGAGATGCTCAAGCCCAAAATGTCCACGGACAACGCCACGGTCGTATTTTGCGTACCCTACGTTGACCTTGTGCCCGTATCCGAGGTCATAAAAGGCACAGACATCCTTCTTGGTGCAGAAAATCTTCACTTTGAGGACAAAGGCGCTTACACAGGCGAAATATCCGCGCCCATGCTCAAAGATATAGGCGTAAAATGCGTTGTTATCGGTCATTCCGAAAGAAGGGAATATTTTGCCGAGACCGACGAAACAGTCAACAAAAAGGTCTTAAAAGCCCTCGAATACGAGCTTACACCCATTATGTGCTGCGGCGAGAGCCTTTCCGAACGCGAGGACGGCATCACCATTGAAAAAATACGTATACAGATAAAAAAAGGCTTGAAAGGTCTTTCGTCCGAGCAGGCAAAGCAGGTCGTTATAGCATATGAGCCTATCTGGGCTATCGGTACGGGCAAAGTTGCCACCACCGAACAGGCGCAGGAAGTCTGCCACGCTATCCGTGTTGTGCTTGGCGAGCTTTTCGGCGATGAAACGGCTCAGGAGATGAGCATTCTCTACGGCGGCAGCGTTTCTGCGGGCAATGCAGCCGAGCTTTTCAAAATGGAGGACATCGACGGCGGTCTTGTCGGCGGCGCAAGCCTGAAAGAAGATTTTGAGGTTATTGTAAAAGCGTGATTTGATAGGAGTATAATAATGGCTAAAAAAACTACGGTACTGATGATATTGGACGGTTTCGGTATCAACGACAAAACAGAGGGCAACGCCATAGCTATGGCTAAAAGACCCAATCTTGACAAAATATTTGCAACATATCCCACAACAAAGGGCTATGCAAGCGGTATGGCTGTCGGTCTGCCCGACGGTCAGATGGGCAATTCCGAAGTCGGTCATCTTAATATGGGCGCAGGCCGCATTATCTATCAGGATCTTACAAAAATAACAAAGTCCATAGAGGACGGCGATCTCTTTGAAAACAAAGCCCTGCTTGCGGCTGTTGAAAACTGCAAGGCGCATGATTCGGCTCTGCATCTGTACGGGCTTGTGTCAACGGGCGGCGTACACAGTCATCTGACGCATATTTACGGTCTTTTGGAGCTTGCAAAACGAAACGGCTTGACAAAAGTATATGTTCACGCCTTTCTTGACGGACGTGACACACCGCCGACTTCGGGCAAAGGTTTTCTTGAAGAGCTTGAAGCAAAGATGAAGGAAACGGGTGTTGGCGAAATTGCGACTATATCGGGAAGATACTACGCAATGGATCGTGACAACAACTGGGACAGGATAGAGGTCGCTTATAATGCGCTTACAAAAGGCGTCGGCAAAACAGCGGCGTCTATGAGCGAATGTATGGACGCAACTTATGCCGAGGGCGTTAACGACGAGTTTGTCATACCGACAGTTATATTAAAGGACGGACAGCCGACGGCAGTTATAAAGGACAACGATTCCATAATTTTCTACAACTTCCGCCCCGACCGTGCAAGAGAGATCACACGCTGTTTCTGTGCGGACGATTTCACGGGCTTTGAAAGAACAAGGATAAAGACGACCTATGTTTGTTTTACCGAATATGACGCAACTATCCCGAACAAGCTCGTTGCCTTCCCCAAGGAGATACCGTCGAATACGCTTGGCGAGTACATCTCATCTCTTGGCTTGAAGCAATTGCGTCTTGCCGAGACCGAAAAATATGCGCATGTTACGTTCTTTTTCAACGGCGGTATCGAAAAGCCGTTTGAAGGCGAGGACAGGATACTTGTGCCTTCACCGAAAGATGTCGCGACTTATGACCTCAAACCCGAAATGAGTGCAATACAGGTCACGGACAAACTTGTTGAGGCTATAGAGTCAAACGAAAAGGATCTTATCATAATAAATTATGCAAACCCCGATATGGTCGGTCATACGGGCGTTATAGAGGCGGCTGTGAAAGCGATAGAAACAGTGGATAGCTGCGTAGGACGCGTTATGGAAGCGCTTTTGAAGGTCAACGGTCAGATGTTCCTCTGCGCCGACCACGGCAACAGCGATATGCTCATCGACTATAACACGGGCGCCCCGTTTACGGCTCATACGACAAACCCCGTGCCGTTTTCCATAATAAACTGCGAGGGCGCAAAGGGCATAAGACCCGACGGCAAACTCTGCGATATTGCCCCGACGGTGCTTGAAATGATGGGTCTTGCTCAGCCAAAAGAAATGACGGGACATTCGCTGCTTATCAAATAAAAACAAAGATTGACATTTTTGTAAAATAGTATATAATAATAAGTAGGTATGCACAGTTTTGTCTGTGCGGAAATATTTTACACCTTGAAAGGAGAACTACAATGAAAGGTTATATTGAAATCGTTGATGTGCTTGCAAGAGAAGTACTCGACTCAAGAGCAAACCCCACAGTTGAGGTAGAAGTAGTTGTCGAAAAGGACGGTATGCAGTTTTTAGGCCGCGCGGCTGTTCCTTCGGGCGCATCTACGGGTCAATTCGAGGCTGTTGAGCTGCGTGACGGCGGCAGCCGTTACAACGGCAGCGGTGTTCAGAAAGCCGTTGACAATGTAAACAATATCATCGCAGACGAGATAATCGGTATGAACGCTTTGGATCAGGTGGCTGTGGATAAGGCGATGATCGAGCTTGACGGTACGCCAAACAAGGCTAAACTTGGCGCAAACGCTATACTCGGTGTTTCAATGGCTGTTGCAAAGGCGGCTGCCGAGGCTTTGAGCATGCCTTTATATCAGTATCTTGGCGGATTCAATGCAAAAACTCTTCCCGTGCCTATGATGAATATCATGAACGGTGGCAAGCATGCGGACAACACCGTTGACTTACAGGAATTTATGATAATGCCCGTTGGTGCTTCCACATTCAAAGAGGCTCTCAGATGGTGCTGCGAAATTTATCATGCATTAAAGAAAGTTCTTAAAAACAAGGGTCTTTCAACGGCAGTCGGCGATGAAGGCGGTTTTGCTCCCGACCTTGCTACAAGCGACGAAGTCATCGAGAATATCCTTGAGGCTGTAAAGGCAGCAGGCTACAAGCCCGGCGAGCAGATCAGGATCGCTATGGATCCCGCATCTTCCGAGCTTTACAAAGAGGACGGTCTTTATCACTTCCCCGGTGAAACAAAGGCTACGGGCGCCGAAACAGAAATCGTAAGAACAAGCGAAGAAATGGTCGAGTATTATGCTGCTCTCTGCGACAAATACCCCATTATCTCTATTGAAGACGGTCTTGCGGAAGAGGATTGGGACGGTTGGAAAATGCTTACCGAAAGACTTGGCGACAAGATACAGCTTGTAGGCGACGACCTTTTCGTTACCAACACGACAAGACTTCAGAAGGGTATCGACCTTGGCGTTGCAAACGCTATTCTTATCAAAGTTAACCAGATCGGTACACTTACAGAAACATTTAATGCAATTCAGCTTGCAAACAGAAACAATATGACGGCTGTTGTATCTCACCGTTCCGGCGAAACCGAGGATTCGACCATAGCAGACATCGTTGTTGCTGTAAATGCAGGTCAGATCAAGACGGGCGCTCCCGCAAGAACAGACCGTGTTGCCAAATATAATCAACTTCTCAGAATTGAAGAAGAACTTGATGATGTTGCTCAGTATCTTGGTCTTGATGCTTGGTTCAATCTTAAAAATAAATAATTACAATCAAAAAAGTCCTGCAAAGCGGGGCTTTTTTTTATTTATAATGAAGCACTGCGCTATTCGGATAAAATTTTTTTACTTAAAAAATACTTTTCGTGATTTCTCAAAGTAAATGCAACTTTAAATCATACCGTTGCATTTACTTTGAAAATTTACTTCCAAATTCCAAATCATATAAATTTTCAAAAAACACTTGCAAAAACATTGCTGTAGTTGTAAAATAAAAATATATATCGGTTAATTTTTTGAATTATGAAAACTTGGTCAGGATTTTTTCTTTAAAAGCACAGCTCGACTAAAGGAGAAAAATTACAGAGTTTATAACGGAGGTGATCTCTTGCTCGACCGCAATAATCTGATCAGCGAAATAAACAAAGACAATATCATCGGTTCGGCTATAATAAGCAGCAACTCGCACATAATAATAGCGGACGAGGTTATTTATTCATTTTTGGGTACAAGTCAGTCAATTGCCATTGCCGATTATATACACCCCGATTATAAAGACGAATTTTGGGAGCATCTCAAAAACAGCTCTTACACGCCTGTTTCGTTCATAACAAAATGCAGGCGCTACAAAGGCGACTGTATAGATGTTTCAATGGTTATGCAAAATAAAGATATTGATGGCAAACATTATATAAACATAGATATATACGATATATTTTTCATGACCCGAGAATACAGGAATTTCATAACCGCAAATAAAATTTTTAATGCGCTTGTTTCGATGTCGGATAAGATATTCTTCAGATACGAAACAAAAAATAAGCAGATGTATGTTTACAGCGCTCAGAAAACATATTTTTCGGGCAGCCTTAATTTGTACCGCTCGACCATGACCGAAAACAAGAGTATTGAATACGACCATATGCAGCAATTTCAGCAGATGTGCGATGCGATAGAAAACGCAAGCGGTGACGGATTTTATCGTTTCAATACAAATCTTTTCGACCCCACGGGCAAGGAATATAACCCGACTGTTGTGAATTTTACCACAATTGAATTTAATTCTCAGATAGAAAGCGTTGTCGGCACATTCACGGGCAGCGCAGGCGGCAGCGGCTCGGATAACTATGTTGCCCACCGCTCAAATCTTGACCCGTTGACGAATCTGCTCAACAAAAAAGCTATCAAGGATTACGCGCTTGAAGCGCTCACGGCGGCAGCGAAAAACAACACCCACGTTACGCTTGTGATGATAGACCTTGATAACTTCAAAACAATAAACGATACCTACGGCCATATGTTCGGCGATGAAACGCTGGTCAATGTTGCGCGCGTTATGAACGAGGCTGTCGGCGACCGCGGTGTTGTCGGAAGAATAGGCGGCGACGAATTTTTCATTGTCCTGACCGAGTTTGAAAACGGTACGGAGGCAATAAGGCCGCTTATACGCTCAATACGTTCACATGTGGAATGGTGTTTCAAAAATAAGATAGAAGATATAAAAGTGACCTGTTCCGTCGGTACGGCAACTTATCCCGAGGACGCTCAGACTTATGACGATTTGTTTAGGCTTGCCGACCACTGCCTGTATATCGCAAAATCAAAAGGTCGTGACCGCTTTATTATCTATACAAGGTCTATGCATGGTTCGCTTGACGATATTTTAAGCGGCGGTACAGTCATTCAAATGGCTAATTATGTGCCGGAAACGGATAAACAAAAACATCTGCTCTCGCTTATACAGCGTTTCAACAGCGCGGAGGACTACTCCCGCCAGCAAGTTGTGCTTAAAAAAGTCATGCTTGAGCTTTTGTATTATTATGATATAGATGCCGTTCAGTATTGCCCTGTGGACGCCGATAAACAGTATTATGAAGTCACGCATTATACTATAGACGAACCGCGCGCTTTGATAGAATTGTATGACGAATATAAGACCGATCTCAACAGAAAAGGCTATGTCACAATAGGCAATTACGAAAACGCCAAAGTCGAATATCCGCCGCTATATCAGTAT
Source organism: uncultured Clostridia bacterium (assembly GCA_947629215.1). GTDB lineage: Bacteria > Bacillota > Clostridia > Lachnospirales > CAG-274 > RGIG4310. Next base: position 1,327 of record CANRCU010000114.1, on the reverse strand, counting down.
ATGATCAAAACGGAGGTATATTCAATGATGATAATACCTCATACCGACCATGACGGCAATGTTATAGGCATATTTACGGTTTCGACATATAAACGCTATCAAAAATGGGCAGCTTTTGATATAAATATGCTGCTTGTTATATGCCGGCTTATGGAACGATTTATAAAGTGATGTATCAATAGGTGTTATCCGAAGGTGATAACGGCTCGATTAGTCGGTAAATCCGATACTCTGCGTTATAAACAAAAGCCCCGATGTTATATGGCATTGGGGTTTTTATTATAAGGTTTTTTATACAAAATTATGGCTTAAATATTGCTATAGATAAATCAAAAATATTTGTGCTTTGCATTCCTGTTTTTGACTTTCTGTTATTTATTGTGCACGGTCTTATCTATAATATCAAATATACCGTCGTTTTCCATTTTAAGTTTCCATGCGCCAAGCCCTGCTATATCATATTCGTTTACAAGCTCCGCTCTTTTTTTAACGCTGTCGGCGTCCTCGAGCCAGCAGCGGTGTCTGCCGTCTGTGTCGGTATATTCGGCATAATTTTGTTGAGTTTTTTCGTCAAATCCAAAAGAGGCTTTGTTTTGTTCAAGCAGCTCTTTGGCGGAATCCATAGAATATGCTTTGCTTTCGAGCGTGCCGTCGGGTTTTTCCGTCCATATCCTTGTATAAAACGGTATGCCGAGCAGAAGTTTTTCCGTCGGTATGCCCGAATAAAGGCTGTCGCGGACGGCTGTGACCGACCAGTCGTAGCTTGCAACGCTGCCGGCGTTGCTGCTGCCGCCGTAATGTTCGTCATAGCCCATAACAATGACATAATCTACGGTTTTGCCGACCGAGCTGCGGTCGTAATGCTGCGTCCATGCCTTAGGTACAAAAAGGTCGGTACTGACGGTAAGCCCGTTTTTGTGACATTCGGGTACAAGTTCCCTTAAAAACTGTATCCACAATGCCCCGTCCGACTTCGGAACGGATTCAAAATCGATATTCAGCCCGTCCAGAGAATACGCGCGGGCATAGGCTGTCAGTTGCCTTATAACATATTCGCGCGTGGTGTCGTCCGAAATGACGGCATGGCTTATCGTTTCGTTAAAATTATCGGTGACAAGCCCCCATACCTTCATTCCGTTTGAGTGCGCCCAATCGGCGTAATCCTTATCGGCTTTGTTGATTATCTCTCCGCTTGTGTCTTTGAACGAGAACCAGGTCGGGCAAAGCACATTTACGCCCTTGGGTACACCGCCCGACATTGTTGCCGCCGCGCCTGCCGCATTTGCTATCTGATCGAAAGCAAGCACAATTTTTTCGCCTGGCGGCA
>CANRCU010000113.1 GCA_947629215.1 uncultured Clostridia bacterium | reverse complement strand
GTATACCGCTTTGTAAAGCCGTCTGCGCAATACCCTTAGATACCTCCGCACATACATAATCATAATGGTCTGTCGACCCCTTTATCACCGCCCCAAGACAGATAACGGCATCATACTTCTCACTCTGCGCCATTTTCTGCGCAATAAGCGGTATCTCAAACGACCCCGGCACCCACGCTATACTTATGTCATCATCCGAAACACCGTGCCTTCTTAACGCATCAAGCGCCCCGTCCAATAACTTGCTGCCGATAAACTCGTTAAAACGTCCGACAACTATCCCAAATTTACTGCCCGTGCCTATTAAATTACCTTCATGTATTTTCATATTTGCTACCCCCGTTTACTCATTCAATAATATGTGATGCATTTTGTTCTTTTTCGTCTGCATGTAAAGATCGGCTTCGTGTCCGTGTTCGACTTCTATCGGCACACGCTCGACTACCTCTATCCCCGCCTCGTCCAGCGACGATATTTTCGCGGGATTGTTGGTCATCAGCCTTATTTTTCTTATGCCTAAACTTTTTATTATCTGAGCCGCCGCACTGTAATTCCTCATATCCTCGGGAAATCCCAAAGCTAAATTCGCCTCTACCGTGTCCATGCCCTGTTCCTGAAGCCTGTACGCCTTTATTTTGTTGATTATGCCTATCCCACGTCCTTCCTGCCTCATATATATAAGCGCCCCGCAGCCACTTTCGGCTATTTTCTTGAGCGCAGCTTTCAACTGGTTTCCGCAGTCGCATTTGAGAGAACCGAACACATCGCCCGTCATACACTCCGAATGTACCCTTAAAAGTACGGGCTCATTTTCATCAAACTCCCCCATAGTCAGGGCTATATGCTCCTTCCCGTCGACTTCGTCCACAAAACCTCTTATCCGAAACTCCCCGTAAACGGTCGGGAGCTTTGCGTCGCCTTCCTGCCTTACGGGATACCGATTAGCCTTTATGTATTTTGCAAGCGCCTCTATCGTTACTATTTTGAGCGAATGTTTTTCGGCAAAATCCATAAGCTCGGGCGTCCTTGCCATATGCCCGTCCTCCGACATTATCTCGCAGCAGACCCCTATGGGCTTGAACCCTGCCAGTCTGCACAGGTCTACCGTCGCTTCGGTATGCCCGCCCCTCGTCAGCACCCCGCCTTTTCTCGCCAAAAGCGGAAAAACATGCCCGGGTCTGCGCAAGTCCTCCGGACGACAGTTTTCGTCAGCCATTTTAACTATCGTGTACGCCCTCTCGTAAGCCGAAATACCCGTTGTTGTGTACACGTGGTCTACAGCCACCGTAAAAGCGGTCGAATGATTGTCCGTGTTCTCCTCGACCATCTGTTTAAGGTCAAGTCTTTTCAGTATCTCCTCATCGGCAGGCGTGCATATAAGCCCTCGCGCATATGTTGCAATAAAATTTATCGCCTGCGGCGTGACCGTTTCCGCGGGCATTATCAAATCACCTTCGTTTTCGCGCGATTCGTCGTCGGTCACGATTATCATTCTGCCCGCTCTCAGCTCGTGAAGCGCCTCTTCTATCGTGTTGAATCCATACATTGTCTACATCTCCTAAAATCCGCATTTTTTCAAAAATTCCATGCTCAGCCTGCTCTCCTGCGGCTTTTCAAGCAGCTTTTCCACATATCCCGCTATAATATCCGTTTCCAAATTGACCTTGTCCCCGCTTCGCTTGTAAGTAAGCGTCGTTTCCTGCTGTGTATGCGGTATTATCGACACCGCAAAACATCTCTCGTCAATGTGACATACCGTCAGACTTATCCCGTCTATCGTTATCGAGCCTTTGTTTATTATATACCTTAAAACGCCGCTTTCGGCTGCAACGGTAAACACCTTGGCTATGCCGTCTTGCCGTATGTCCGTTATTATGCCCACGCCGTCAACATGTCCGCTCACTATGTGTCCGCCGAACCTGCCGTTTGCGGGCATCGCCCGTTCAAGATTGACACGGCTGCCCTTTTTCAGCTCTCCAAGATTTGAACACCTTAGTGTTTCGGGCATAACGTCGGCTGTAAAACTGCCTTTGCCTATGCCTACCACCGTCAGACAAGCCCCGTTCACACATATGCTGTCGCCTATGTGTATATCTTCAAGCACCTTTGCCGCGCGTATTTTAAGTTTTGTGCCGACAGCCTCTATAACGCCGACTTCCTCTATCAATCCCGTGAACATTCCACATCCCCCTCAATGACCGTATCACAGCCGACACTTCGCACCCTTGTGTTTTTAAGCTCGATACATTCGGGTATTGCCCCGAAACCAAAGCCCCCGACGGGCGTTTTCGCATCTTTGCCCCCGATTATCTTCGGGGCGATATAAGCCGTTATATGGTCGACGATACCGCTCTCAAGCGCCGAAAATGCCAGTGTTCCCCCGCCTTCAAGCAAGATACCGTTTATTTCAAGTTTCCCGAGTTCAAACATAAGTCGGTTAAGGTCTATCCGCCCGTCCTTTTCCTCCGTTCTTATGACCCCGACTCCGAGCGCCCTCAATGCTTCGACCTTTTCTGTATCGTCCGAAACGGTCGCAACTATGCACTTTCCGTCATTCCCTATGACCTTCGCATCAAGCGGCAGCCTAAGACGACTGTCTGCGATTATTCTGTAAGGGTTCCTTCCGCCCTCAAGTCTGCAAGTCAACCTCGGGTCGTCCGTCAATACCGTGTTTATGCCTGCCATTATGCCCATAAGCCTGTTCCGCATATGCTGCACTTCAAGTCGGCTCTCTTCACAGCTTATCCACTTGCTGTCGCCCGTCCGACAGGCGGTCTTGCCGTCCAAAGACATTGCAAACTTCATTAAAACATAGGGCAGCCCCGTCGTTATGTATTTAAGAAAGACCGCATTCATCGCCGCGCATTCTTCTTCCATAACGCCCGTAACGACCTCAATGCCCGCATTTCGCAATATCTCTATACCTTTGCCCGCTACCTTTGGGTTGGGGTCGAGCAGCCCGACATATACCTTTTTTATCTTGTTACGCACTATCGCAAGCGCACAGGGCGGTGTTTTGCCGTAATGCGCGCAGGGTTCAAGCGTGACATACATCTCCGCGCCCTCACAGTCCTCCGTGAGCGACTCAAAGGCGTTCACTTCCGCATGAGCGCCCCCAAAACGCTTGTGCCAACCTTCGCCGATTATTTTCCCGTCTTTAACTATAACAGCGCCCACAAGCGGGTTTGGGTCAACACTGCCTTCACCCCTTGGCGCAAGCTCCAAAGCTCTTTTCATAAAATTGCACATAAAAACCCCCCGAATCGTGTGAATGAAATGCAAGCATTTCATTCGGTTTTTTTACGCGGATATTAGTCTGCGACGCCAAAGTTACTTGATAAAATTAGGTTTATTGACAGTCTGAGAGCGTCGCTTTGCAATACCCTTTGAATGAAATTCAAGCATTTCATTCAGTTTTTTTTGCTTTGCACATAAAAAACCCCCGAATCATATTTCGGGGGCAAATGACCCTATCTTCTTTCATCCGGACTGTACCGTCGGCTTTGGAATCTCACCAAATCATGCCAAAAGGCTTGTGGGCTTTACCACCGGTATGGAATTTCACCTTTCCCCGAAGATATAAATTACTGTTAAAATGATTATATCACTTATTTTGGTTTTGTCAATACATATACTCGGTTTTTGTCAATAAAAAAACCTTACGGCTTTTTTACAAAACAATAAATTTTTTCACCGCAAAATCACGGCGAAACTCATAAAACCGCCAACGAATATGCTTTTTGGTTTGGTATATTTGCACTTGAAAAACCTCCGTACCTATGTTACAATATAGTAAAAGTTATCTGTTTGAACGCAGAACATTTCATTCAAAGGGGTGTTACAATGTTTTACAACAATCCCGTAAAAAGAGGTTTTTTCCCCGATCCGTCCGTTGTAAGGGTGGGGGAGGACTATTACATGGTAAATTCAAGTTTTCAATATTTCCCCGCAATACCTATTTCGCATTCGCGCGACTTGGTGCATTGGGAAACAATAGCCCACGCCATAACCGACAGCGATTTTCTTGACCTGTCCGAAACGCTTGACTCGCGTGGTATATGGGCGCCCGATATTTCATATTTCAATAATAAATTCTACATATTTGCAACACTGAGGCATAATTATTCCGACGCCTCCGTCCACCCCATGCGCACTCAGCTTGTTATGACTGCGGACAGACCCGAAGGTCCCTATTCCCGCCCCGTTGCCCTGCCCGTCGACAATATCGACCCTTCGCATTTTATCGATGACGGACGCCATTATATGATAATAGCGCCGGGCATAACCGTAGTACCGCTGAATGACGACTGCACCGAGGTGACGGGCAGCCCCGTCCAAGTCTGGGGCGGCACGGGCGAAAGATGCCCCGAAGGCCCCCATATACTCAAACACAACGGCTGGTACTATGCCATACTTGCCGAGGGCGGAACGGGTTACGGCCACGGCATAAATATCGGCAGGAGCCGCAGCCTTTTCGGCGAATACGAGCCTTGCCCGTATAACCCCGTTATGCGTCAGACCGACCCCGAGGCTCTTATACAGCGCTCGGGTCACGGCAAACTTGTCGAAACGCAAAACGGCGAATGGTATTGCCTTTACCTCTGCGGCAGACGAAACGGCGGAAATTACACCACCATAGGGCGTGAAACCGCGCTTGACCCCGTAACATGGACGGAGGACGGCTGGTTCCTTATAAACGAGGGCAGAGGACCGAGCGAAAAACAGGTATTCCCGAACCTTCCCATAACCGCATTTGAAGAGAATAATTACGAGGACCTCTCAAAACCCCTTTCGCTCAACTGGGAATGGGTCAGAAACCCCGAAAAAAATATGTTCCGTACAGCCCCGAACGGGCTTGTGTTTAAGACCACCCCCGGCAGACTCGGTGACATAAGCGCCAAAAACACCCTTGTCAGGCGTGAGTGCGAGCTGAAGTATACCGCAGTCACAAAACTTGCCTTTGACCCCGACGACGAGCGGCAGAGGGCAGGTCTGGTCTGCTATTATTCAACGGTCAGCTACGCCTGCCTTTACAAAACGGTAAATAAACTTACCGTAGCCATTGCTCGCAACAAAGGCGAAGAAACAATAAAAGAAATACCTGTCGAAGGCGGCGAGATATACCTTAAAGTCGAAGTCGACGGTCTTACAAGAAAATGGTACTACAGCTTTGACAATGTAAATTTCACACTTGTATGCACGCTTGAAAATTGCGTATATCTCTGCGACGAAGGCGTTCCCGATGACCCCAAGCGGCACACGGGTACGCTTGTAGGCATATTTGCCAACCACGGCGACTGCGGCAAAAGCGCCGAAGCAAGATTTGAATTTTTCGATTATAAATAAAGGAGAACGTAAAATGGATAAATGGACAGCGGACTTGAACAACGGCAATTACAGAAACCCCGTTTTGTTTACGGATTATTCCGACCCCGACGCAATAAGGGTGGGGGAGGACTATTACATGATAGCCTCAAGCTTTTGCAACACTCCCGCAATACCCATATTGCATTCGCGCGACCTTGTAAACTGGCAGTTGGTAAACTATGCTCTTGAAAACATTCCGGAGCCGCGCTACGAGTTTCCCGCGCACGGCTGCGGCGTCTGGGCGCCTGCTATTCGTTTCCGCAGCGGTAAATTCTACATATTTTTCCCCATGCCCGACGAGGGTATCTACGTTATCACAGCCGATGACCCCTGCGGCAAATGGTCGGAGCCGCTAAAAATCTTTGACGGCGCGGGTTGGATAGACCCCTGTCCGTTCTGGGACGACGACGGCAGGTGCTATATGGTCAGCGCCTATGCCAAAAGCCGTATAGGGTTCAAAAGTATATTGCATTTGTGCGAATTATCTCCCGACTGTACAAAAATAATAGATATGGGCAAGGATATTTTTGACGGAAATGTAAACGACCAAGTCACCATAGAAGGTCCCAAGCTCTACAAACGCGGAGGGTATTATTATATATTTGCGCCTGCAGGCGGTGTAAAAACGGGCTGGCAGGTCGTTTTGCGTTCAAAGAACATTTGGGGACCCTACGAATATAAAAATGTGCTGTCGCAGGGGGATACCGATATAAACGGACCTCACCAGGGCGCGTGGGTGGATACCCCGACGGGCGAGGACCGGTTTTTGCATTTTCAGGATATTTACGCAGGCGGCAGGATAATACATCTCCAGCCCATGAAATGGATAGACGACTGGGCTGTTATGGGCGAAAACGGCAGCCCCGTCAAAGAGTACAAAAAACCCGATGTCGGCGCGGAATACCCGATTACCGCCATACCGACAAGCGACGAATTTTCTGGTGAAAAATTAGGTCTGCAATGGCAGTGGAACGCAAACCACAAAAAAACATGGTACGAAATGACGGGCAGGGGTATTCGTCTTTTTGCCGAGGAGAAGAAGGACAGTCCTGTTTCGGATATACGAAACCTGCTTTTGCAAAAATGGGCTATGCCCGAGTTTACCGCCGATGCCAAATTTAATTTGGGCGATATGCAAAACAACGATATTGCGGGGCTTGTGTCCTTGGGTATGGAATATGGCGCAGTCTGTATCAAAAAAACCGAGGCAGGCTTTGAGATACTGCTTAAAACGGGTGTTCAGAAGTTTGTGAAGGAAAGCCCCGTTACTTCCGAAAACACGGAGCTTATCGAAAAAATAAGCGATATACAAGAAATTTATTTCAGAAACGAGAATATTTATAAGGGGCTTGACAACGAAAATATCCCCGAATGGACGACTGTACTTGCCTACTCCGAGGACGGCGTTAATTTCCGCAAATGCTGCGAATACCGCGCCAAAGCGGGGCGTTGGGTCGGCGTTAAACACGGCATTTTCTGCGCGCATGAAGGCACGGGAACGGGCGGCAGTGTCATTGCGGAGTATTTTAGGTATAAATAAGTTTGTAAAATAAAGCACAACAAGCTGCCTATCGGTCTTTTCGAGGCAGGGCTTGAATTTAATGTAAATATTTTGGGGCTTTGCCCCACACCCCACAAGCCTTTTTGGAAAAAGGCTTGACCTAAAAACAAAAGTTGTTGCTACACAAAAAAACGGCTTATTAAAGCAATCCACGCAAGTGTCTCCGTTTCGGCTCAAAAAAATAGCCTCACGGAGAAACTGTGCGTGTTTGCTAAAAAATCAACATTACCGCAAGGTTCAAAAAAGAATGTCATAACGGCTAAAGTCAACTATAAAGTTTTTGCGCAAGCCTTTTTCAAAAGTCTTGCGGGGTATGGGGCAGCGCCCCACTTCCGTGTGAGCTTTTTTCGCAGAAAAAAGCGAGCGCGGCGGGGCAAGGACAAAGCTATGCTTTGTTCGCAGCCACGTGATTATAAGTAACTTATTTTTTG
>CANRCU010000112.1 GCA_947629215.1 uncultured Clostridia bacterium | reverse complement strand
AAGAGGTAGAGGAATGATAAGTTATATTTCGGGAATTTTAAAATATAAAGGCGCCGATTTTGTGATAGTGGAAAACGGCGGTATAGGGTTTCGGATATTTGCATCTGCGGATACCGTAAGCCGCCTGCCGGCGTCCGAAAACGAGGTCAGACTATATACGCATATGAACGTCAGAGAGGACGATATATCCCTGTTCGGTTTTATGACAATGGAGGAGCTGAATATGTTTGACCGCCTTATTACCGTAAAAGGTGTAGGTCCGAAAGGCGCAACGGCTTTGTTGGCAAGCCTTTCGCCTGCGGAAATTTCGCTTGCGGTCATAACGGACGATATAAAAACTCTTTCATCGGGTCACGGCATAGGCAAAAAGACCGCTCAACAGATAATACTTGATTTAAAAGGCAGGATAGAAACAAAAGAAGCCGAGGGCGCATCAGTTGTCGGCGCTGCGGTAAAAAACAGCGAAAAAGCAGAGGCGGAGGAGGCCTTGCTTGCTTTGGGCTTTGCCGTTAACGAGGCGCAAAAGGCGCTTGATGCCGTTTATGACGAAAATCTGACGGTGTCCGAGCTGATAGGCAGGGCTTTGAAGCTATTATAAAAACGGAAAGAGAACAATAAAATGGATAGACGTATAATAACGACAGGCAAAAAAAACGAGGACGCCGAGCTTGAACCAAAACTGCGCCCGCAAAGCCTTGACACATATATCGGACAGGAAAAAGTCAAGGAAAATATGCGCGTTTATATCGAGGCAGCCAAAAAAAGAGGCGAAAGCTTGGATCATATACTGCTTTACGGTCCGCCGGGGCTTGGCAAGACTACGCTCTCAAACATAATAGCAAATGAAATGCATACAAACATAAAAACCACTTCGGGTCCCGCGATAGAGCGCCCCGGGGATATGGCTGCGGTGTTGAGCAACCTTGGAGAGGGCGATATTCTTTTTATTGACGAGATACACCGCCTTAACCGTGTGGTCGAAGAGGTCTTGTATCCGGCAATGGAGGATAATGTGCTGGATATAGTACTCGGCAAAGGTCACGAAACACGCAGTATCAGGATAGATCTGCCAAAATTCACGCTTATAGGCGCCACAACGCGCATAGGTTTGCTGACTGCGCCGCTGAGGGATCGCTTCGGCATAATCAACCGTCTGGAACTTTATAACGAGCAGCAGCTTAAACAGATAATTTTGCGTTCGGCAAATGTTCTGGATACGCAGATAGACGAGGACGGCGCTTTGGAGCTTGCGCGGCGTTCAAGAGGTACACCGCGTATAGCAAACCGTTTTTTGAAAAGAGTGCGTGATTTTGCGCTTGTGAAATATAACGGTGTCATAACCGAACAGGTGGCAAGGGAAAGCCTTGATATACTTGAGGTCGACAAGGACGGTCTGGACGCTGCCGACAGAAATATGCTGCTTGCAATGATAGAAAAATTTGACGGAGGACCTGTCGGGTTGGAAACAATTGCCGTTTCCATCGGCGAAGAGGCGGACACGATAGAAGATGTTTACGAGCCTTATCTGATACAGCTTGGTTTTATAAAACGCACACCGCGCGGACGGGTCGTTACGGAATTGGGCTACAGGCATTTCGGTCTGTCGGTTTTTCGATAAAATAAAAAGGGTGGATCAAATGAAGATCAGAATGGATATAGAGGATTTTATTTACGAGGTCTCCGAAGAACTGCTTTGTTATGATGAGATAGGGGAAAAAGGCGCGCAAAAATGGGCGACCGATTTCAGAAAATGGCTTGCTGATGGCAGAAAAAAGAAAAATGTGGTAATAAAAGGCAGCAATACATACTTTGTTATTGAGGACGAGGGAGAAATATTCGATATAGCGGACGAATATCTGGAGGCTGTTGAAAATAATTCCGAAAAAGATTATTGGAAAAATTTTCAATAGAATATAGAATATGGACGAGAAAGAACTTGAAAAAATAGCGGATCGGGAACGTGAGCGCGCGGAAGAAGAATTTGCGCGTATGCAAAAAGAACTGAGGGCAAAACACGAGCAGCTTGGTGTACAGCAAAGGGCGCTGACCGAAAAGGCAATGAATGAAAATCTGGACGAACACAGCGCCAAAAGAAGCACGGTCTGGATATTTGCGATACTTACGGTCATACTGATAGGGTCTTATTTCAGCTTGATTGTGTACAAGCCAAAGGCAAATTATCAAAAAGCTGCGGAATATCTTCAAAACGGCAGATATGACGACGCAAAAGTTATCTATACAAAACTTGGAGATTATGAGGATTCGGTCGAGCTGAGAAAAGAATGTGATTACCTCAAAGGCTGTGCAATGCTGGACGAGGAACGCTATAATCAGGCGCTCTCGGCGTTTGCCAATGTAAAGGGCTACCGTGACAGAGATGCGATAGTGTCGGCGCTTGCGGGTGGTTTTATACAGTCGCTCGATACGGGAAAAGTTCACAGCGTTTTTGTCAGGTCTGTCGGCACGGTCAAGGCGGTAGGTGAAAATGTAAACAATTGCTGTAATGTTGAGAATTGGCGGAATATAAAGTCGATTGCCTGCGGCTCTGATTTTACAGTGGGTCTTGTTGAAAACGGCAGTGTTATTGCCACAAATACAGCAGTCGACTGGAACGATATAAAACAGATAACTGCTGGCGACAGCTTTTTTGCAGGGCTTGACGGCAGCGGAAAGGTGCATTTTTACGGCGCTGAAGCTGAAATGGAAAATATAAAAGCCATATCTGCGTGCGGGAATAATTTTGCCGCTATAAACAATGACGGCGGTGTCGTTGTGTCGGGTTCTGCGGTGGATAACGCGGTGTGGAAGGATATTGAAGAAATTTCCGTCACGGATACCGACGTTTACGGGCTGAAAAAAGACGGAACAATTGTGTCTACAAACGGCAGACTTTCGGAATTGCAAAATGTAAGATGTATTTTTGCGGTCATGAACACGATTATCGCTATGGATAACGATAATAAAATTTTTGCCGAGGGTGAACAAAATGCAGGCGCTTTCAAAGATATGCTCATGGTTGCAGGCAACGGAGAACACGCGCTTGTTCTGCGAGATGACGGTTATGTCAATTTTTTAGGCAAAAATGAAAACGGCTGCGGCAATGTGTCGGATTGGTCGGATGTAAAATTGGTTTTAAAGTAGATACCAAGAATAAACTGTGTTTTTGTTAAATGGGGCGCTGCCCCAAACCCTGCAAGCCTTTTGAAAAAAGGATTGAGCGAAAACTTTACATTGAGCGGCGGGAGGTATGGTTTTATTATAGGCAATACGTGGTAAAAGGGGTCGGTGAAATAAAACTATGAAGTGCAAGCCCCGCACAGTATCTCCGTTTCGGCTCAAAAAAAACAGCCTAACGGAGAAACATTTGCGTGTTTGCTGTGGGGTTGATTTATTTGTAGGGTTTGAAAAGTGTATAAAAAATAAAACGCTGAAGGCAAGCCCCGCACAGTATCTCCGTTTCGGCTCAAAAAAATAGCCTTACGGAGATACGTGTGCGTGTTTGCGGTGAAGGTCAATGAGGTTGTGAGGGGTAAAGAAGTGTGTTGATAAAATAAAACGCTAAAGGCAAGCTCCGCACAGTATCTCCATTTCGGCTCAAAAAAACAGCCTTACGGAGATACGTGTGCGTGTTTGCCGTGAAAGTCAATGAGGTTGTGAGGGGTAAAGAAGTGTGTTGATAAAATAAAACGCTAAAGGCAAGCCCCGCAAAGTATCTCCGTTTCGGCTCAAAAAAATAGCCTCACGGAGAAACATTTGCGTGTTTGCTGTGAAGGTCAATGAGGTTGTGAGGTTTGAAAAAGTGTTTGTTCATGGGTAAAATTGAGTTTTTTTACTTAGCCTTCAGAAAAAAAGCGGGCGGGGTTTGGTGCAGAGCCTCATTTAGATAAATAAAAAAACAAGAAACATCTGCATGTTTGCCATAAGATAATAATTTTTGCAATTTTTTATTTTAAATTATTTTTAAACAACAAAATATAAATAATTCCCAAACAGCAAAAACGAAGTTTTTGCATAAAGTTTTTCGCCGCGCCTTTTTACAAAAAGGCGCGTGGGGTACGGGGCAAAGCCCCGAAAAAATTACACAAAACCAAGGAGAAAACTATGCTCAGAATATCGGGTCTTAAAATACCCGTTACCGAAGAACTAACAGAAGAACTGCTAAAGACCGCAGTCGAAAAAAAACTGAAAACAACAGGCGTCAAACATATAAAAATGATCCGCCTGTCAATAGACGCACGTGATAGATCAAGGGTCACATATAACCTGACCCTTGATTTTGACGTAAAAGGCGAAAAACGCTTTTTATCCCGCAAAAATATCTCAAAACCCCAATATCAGCATTACTCGCTGCCCCAATGCCCCGATAAGACCATAACCCCAATTGTTGTCGGCTTTGGTCCCGCAGGTATGTTCTGCGGCCTTGCTCTTGCCGAAATGGGTCTTTCACCCGTTATCCTCGAACGCGGCAAATGCGTGGAAGAACGTAAAAAAGATATAGAAAAATTCCGGAATACCGCAGACTTTGACCCCAAAAGCAACGTCCAATTCGGCGAAGGCGGCGCAGGCACATTTTCCGACGGTAAACTTACAACAGGCATAAACGATGTACGCTGCGCATATATCCTGAAACGCTTTGTTGAATTTGGCGCTCCGCCGTGTATAGAATACCTCGCCAAACCACATATCGGCACGGATAACCTTGTAAATATAGTCCGTAATATCCGTAAGAGAATAGAAAGCCTCGGCGGTAAAGTCCTCTTTGAACATAAACTTACCGATATAGAGTTTGAAAATACCACTCCCGTATCCGTTACTGCGGAAACCCCGAACGGTTTAAAAAATTTTGCTTGTAACAGGGTAGTGCTGGCAATAGGTCATTCCGCACGTGATACCTTTGAAATGTTGTATAATACGGGCTTTGCAATGGAACAAAAACCTTTTGCAATGGGCGTGCGCATAGAACACCTGCAAAAAGATATAAATTATGCGCAATACGGCGACTTTGCAAAATATCTCCCTGCGGCGGATTATAAACTGACCGCACATCTTCCCAACGGACACACGGCATACAGCTTTTGTATGTGTCCGGGCGGTTATGTGGTCGCAGCCGCCTCCGAAGTGGGCAGGCTTGTCACAAACGGTATGAGCTATTTTTCAAGAGCAGGCGAAAATGCAAATTCGGCTTTGCTGGTAAATATAGGCACGGAGGACTTTTGTGGCAACCATCCGCTTGACGGCGTAAAATTCCAGCGCGAACTGGAAGAACGCGCATTCAAAGCAGGCGGCGGCGATTACTCCGCACCCGCGCAAAAAGTCGGTGATTTGCTGAACGACCGAAAGACGACAGAGTTTGGCAAGGTCGAGCCGAGTTACCGTCCGTCCGTTACTCCAAGCGATATGCGCGAAATTTTTCCCGATTTTATGTATACATCGCTTAAATCGGGTATTGTTGAAATGGATAAAAAATTAAAAGGCTTTGCCGATAAAGATGCTGTTGTAACGGCTGTGGAGAGCCGTTCGTCCTCGCCCGTGCGGATACTGCGTAATAAAGGCAGCCTTGAAAGCCTGAATTTTTCGGGCATTTATCCCTGCGGTGAGGGTTGCGGCTATGCGGGTGGCATAATGTCGGCAGCTGCCGACGGATTGAGAGTTGCGGAGGAGATAGCCGCCGTATGGCATAAAATGCGGCTTTTCCCCGAACCGTTCGACCGTATGAAAAACGGCAGCAAGACCGTTGAATTAAGACTTAATGACGAAAAACGCCGCCTTTTGAGGGTCGGCGACAGGATAGAATTTACAAATACCCAAAACGGAGAGAAATTGTCGGTCAAAATAATCGGCTTGCATAAATTTCCCACGTTTAAGGAATTATATGACAAATTGGATCCGATAGAGTGCGGATATACTCACGAAAATGTGAAAAATGCCTCACCCGCCGATATGGATGAATTTTATTCGCCGGAAAAACAGCTGCAATACGGTGTTCTTGCTATCAGGGTAGCCGTTATCCGATAAACAGTCCGTGAATATCATTGATTTTTAAGCATATTATGTTCAATAGAAATATAATTTTGCGGAGGCAGATATGTCGGAATTTGAAGGCGGCTTAAAGGTCCGCGTATTTGGCGGCAGCATAGCCGAGCCTATAAACAAAGCGCAGGTGCGTATTACGGACACGGAGGGTAACGAGCTTTATTCGGTCTTTACAAACAGCTCGGGCGAAACAGAGCTGCTTACATTGTCCGCGCCCGATCCCGAATTTTCCGAAACGGAAACAAGCAATACCCCTTATTCGGTATATAATGCAGAAATAACGGCAGACGGTTACAGACCGCTGACTATCGAGGGCGTACAGATATTTCCCAATGTTATCAGCTTGCAGCCTGCGCCGCTTATGCGCGGCACATCGGACGGGGACACGATAGTAGTACAAGCGCCTGCTCTGTTTGGCGATTTCCCCGAAAAAATACCCGAAAACGAGATAAAAGATGTTCCCGAAGATACAGGTTTTGCCGTGCTGGACAGGGTTGTTGTGCCGGAGTTTGTCATCGTGCATGAGGGCGCGCCGAACAGCGGCGGCAGGAACCTTTATGTACCCTTTAAGGATTATATCAAAAACGTTGCCTCGTCGGAAATATACTCTACATGGGACGATGCGGCTATCAGAGCCAATGTTCTGGCAATAATCAGTTTTACGTTGAACCGTGTCTATACCGAATGGTATAGGAATATGGGCTACGATTTCACAATAACCGATTCCACAGCCTACGACCAGTCGTTTGAATATGGCAGGACTATTTTTGAAGAAATAAGTCAGACGGTGGACGAACTTTTTACAACATATATAAAACGCGTTGGCAGCGATCAGCCGCTTTTTGCACAGTATTCGGACGGCAGAAAAGTTGTGCGCGACGGCTGGCTCAGTCAGTGGGGCAGTCAGGAACTTGCCGAAAAGGGCTATAATACGCTTGATATTTTGCGTTATTATTACGGTGACGATATTTATCTTGAACAGGTCGATGCCGTAAGCGGTGTGCCTGTAAGCTACCCCGGAGTTGAACTTGGGGTGGGCAGTACGGGCAGCGCGGTAACGACCGTGCAGCGCCAGCTTGACAGGATAGGTCAGACCTATTCGGCAGTCAACAGACCGCGGGCGGACGGCATTTTCGGCAGCGAAACGGAGGCGGCGGTCAAGTCGTTCCAGCAGATTTTCGCGCTGCCTCAGAGCGGTATCGTAGACCTTGCGACCTGGTATGAAATTTCACAAGTTTATGTTGCGCTTGAAAAATTGGCGGTGTTGTGAATTTTTTGAAAATTTGTTGAGGTACAATAGATAGGTAACACTAAAAAATTAAAAACAAGGTCCAACCTTTTTATGGTATAATTGAATTT
>CANRCU010000111.1 GCA_947629215.1 uncultured Clostridia bacterium | reverse complement strand
TGTATGTGATAAAATAACAGCAGATGAGCGTATTTTATTTTGCCAAATTGTTTTAATTACGCCAAAAAGTTTAATTACGCCAAAAGGTTTATAATTACGCCATTTAATATGCTGCCATTGTTATGTGGCACTAAAAGCCATTAAAAAACACAAACAAAATATGATATTGTTATACTGGCGAAAATGAAAATACAGCCTTGCGGACTTTACATCTGCAAGGCTATTACTTTTTCAGCCCTTTGGCAAGATTAATAAGCATATCGAGCTGTGACGAGTCAAGACCTTTTACAGCCGCAAGCAGCTCCGCCGCCTTTGACGGATCTTTGGAATCGACATCAAAGAACTCCATTGGTGTCATTTCAAGGTAATCACATATATAGAAAAATACAGTCATTGACGGCAGGTTTACTCCGTTTTCTATGTTGTTGATGTAGCCTGCGCTTTGACCTATGGAAAGACTCATATCCCTTGCGGAAACACCTTTATTCATTCGCAGCTTAGTTAATCTTTCGATGAATTCTTCTTTCGACATAAAATTCAGCCTCCTTTGTGTATAATTCTACTATACACAGGGTCGAGTTTTAACTAAACCATTCATCAATAAAACTTGACCTATCTAAAATAATTAGATATTATGATATAAATATCGAGTTAAAATAGAGAGGATAAATTGTGAATGAGAGAAAAAACCTGCTGTTTCAGCGGACATCGGGACATTGATGCAAAGGCGATAAACGAGGTAAAGCGGCGTTTGAGATACACCTTAACAGACCTTATTTCCAAAGGCTATAGGTACTTCGGTGCCGGCGGAGCGAGAGGTTTTGACACCCTTGCAGCCTTTACGGTGCTTGAACTTAAAAAGGTGTATCCGCATATCAGACTGATACTTGTTTATCCCTGCAAAGACCAGACCAAAGGCTGGAACGATGATGATAAAAAGAAATACGAATATCTGAAAAGCCATTGTGATAAGTATGTGTATGTTTCCGAAGAATATACCAAAGGCTGTATGCACAAAAGAAACTGCCATCTTGCAGACAACAGCAGCGTCTGTGTTTGTTATCTGAACAAGCAAAGCGGAGGTACGGCATACACAGTAAACTATGCAAGGCAGAACGGCTTGCGGATAATAAATATAGCGGAAGGTGATTGAATGCCAAGCAGACCAGACATACCGTGTAAGCATCCCGGCTGTCCGAAGCTGATACCATACAAGGAAAGATACTGTGAGGAACACAAAGCCCTGCACCCCGAAGAGATACGGAGCGCGGCAAAGCGCGGGTATGACAGACGATGGCAGAAAGAACGGAAAAGGTTTCTTGACAGCAACCCGTTGTGTGAGAGATGCAAAGCCGAAGGGAGATATGTCAAAGCGACTGTTGTTGACCATATCATTCCGCATCGTGGGAATCAATCCCTGTTTTGGGACAGAACGAACTGGCAGGCACTTTGTAAGCATTGTCATGATGTTAAGACCATGACCGAGGATGCGAATATCGAATACGGGTACTGATTTTGCAAATTTTCAAATTTGCCTGCCCGGAGGGGGTATCGAAATCTCCAAAATAGGCTTAAATGCTGACCGCAGCCCCCTCAAACGCACAAAATTTGCGATTTCAAAAGGGGTATAAGGGAGATGTTTGAAAAACGTAACGCGAAAAATTGAAAACCATAATAAAATTCAATAAAACTTTGATTTAAAGCCTTAGTGCCGAATTTACCTTATTCGGCATCATAGGGCTTTTTTGTTTGAATAAATTTGATTTCTGTTTGAAAAAAGGGGTGATTTTATGGCAAAAGACGGAACCAATCGCGGCGGTGCGCGTCCGGGTGCGGGCAGAAAGCCTAAAGCGTTAAAAGAAAAGCTTGAAAACGGTAATCCGGGGCATCGTCCGCTCAAAAAGCTGGACATTCCCGATATTCCCGAAATACCTACGCTTGAGGGTGTGGATATGCCGCCGCCGGGCGAATATCTTTCCGCAATGCAGCGAGACGGCAGACCCCTCGGAGCAGCAGAGATATATACAAAAACGTGTTTGTGGCTTGGCACGCTTGGATGTGAGAAACTTGTTAATCCGCAGCTTGTCGAACAATACGCTATGACGGTCGCAAGGTGGATACAATGCGAAGAAGCGGTCACAAGATTCGGACTGGTCGGAAAGCACCCTACAGTCACTACTTCCGCAGTACAAAGCCCGTTTGTGGCAATGAGTCACAGCTATTTGAAGCAAGCTACGCAGCTGTGGTTTCAAATCTTCGGCATTGTAAAAGAAAACTGTACGGTCGATGTGACGGGTCCGAACCCGATGGAAGATGCAATGGAAAGACTGCTCCGAAGCAGAAACGGATAGGAGGAATGCAAAGTGAAAACTACGACCGAAATGCAGCTTGTACCGATAAATAAACTGATACCTTATGTGAATAATGCACGAACACACTCACCGGAGCAGATAAATAAACTCCGCTCATCCTTGCGTGAATTCGGCTTTATAAGTCCGGTAATCGTGGATAAGGAATTTAATATCCTTTGCGGTCATGGACGTGTGGCTGCGGCAAAGGAAGAAAATTATACCGAGGTGCCTTGTGTATTCGCAGAACATCTGACGGAAGCACAAAAGAAGGCTTATATACTGGCCGACAATAGATATGCTCTTGATGCGGGCTGGGATGAAGAGATGCTCAAAGTTGAACTTGAGGGATTACAGGATTTGGGATATGACCTCTCTTTAACGGGTTTTGATGATATAGAACTTGCCGATTTCTTCGGTAGTGATGAAGAAGCCAAAGAGGATAATTTCGATGTGGATGCCGAACTTGAAAAACCGTGCTTTTCCAAAACCGGAGATGTATGGCATTTGGGCAGACACAAAGTTATCTGCGGTGACTCGACCGATATTTCGGTCTATAAAAATCTGCTCGGTGACACCAAAGTAAACCTTGTGTGTACCGATCCGCCGTATATGGTGAACCTCGACAGCACTTCGGGCAAAATAAAAAACGATGACCTGAACGATAAAGAAGCATACGAATTTTTGTTAAAGGCATTCGGCTGTCTGCATGAGAGCATGGCGCAGGATGCCTCAATTTATGTCTTTTACGCAACATCAAAGGCTCGTGTATTCCATGATGCCTATGAAGATGCAGGCTTTAAGGTCGGTGCAGGTCTTGTTTGGAAAAAGGATAGACTTGTTCTTACCCGTACCGATTGGAAATACATACACGAACCTATCATCTGGGGCTGGCGAAAGGACGGCAGACACAGGTGGTACGGTGACCAAAAGCAGATAACCGTGTTTGAATTCGACCGTATCAAAAACAGCAAAGAGGACGGCTTCGGGCATCCGTCAAGCAAGCCCGTTCCTCTTATTGCATATTTAATCAAGCAATGCACACAGACAAACGGTCTTGTTTTGGACTGTTTCCTCGGCTCGGCTTCAACGCTCGTAGCCTGTGAACAGCTTGACCGTGTGTGTTTCGGTATCGAACTTGAACCTAAGTTTGTCGATGTGGCAGTTAAAAGGTACTTGGAATATAAAAACGGCGATGATGCCGATGTGTATGTGATACGAAACGGCGAGAAGATCTTATACGCTGATGTTCCGAAGGAGGATGCTCCCGATGAAGAATAAACTTACACTCGGCAGCTTGTTTGACGGTTCGGGCGGTTTTCCGCTTGGCGCTGTGCTTTCGGGCATAGAGCCTGTATGGAAATCGGAAATAGAACCGTTCTGTATCGCAGTAACAAACGCTCGTTTTCCGCAGATGCGGCACTACGGTGATGTGTCCGTACTTAATGGCGCAGAACTGATGCCCGTTGATATAATAACCTTCGGCAGCCCTTGCCAAGACTTATCAATATTTTTTGAAGCAATAAGAATTGTAAAAGAAATGAGGTGTGCAACAAATGGCAAATATCCAAGATTTATCGTGTGGGAAAACGTCCCCGGCGCGTTCAGCTCGAACAAGGGCGAAGATTTCAGGTGTGTCCTCGAAGCAGTCTGCCGCGTCAAAAGCGATAAAATTGATGTTCCTGAATCTGGCAAGTGGGCAAACGCAGGAGAGATCGTGGCAGATGATTTTTCAATCGCATGGCGGGTTCTTGACGCTCAATACTGGGGCGTCCCCCAACGCCGCAAACGCATCTTTCTTGTCGCAGATTTTGCAGACAAATGTGCCGGAAAAATACTATTTGAGTCCGAAGGCCTGTCAAGGTATTCTGCGGAGAGCTTCCGCGCGTGGCAAAAAGCTGCCCGAAATGCTGGAACAAGCTCTTATCCGTCAAGCAGGCTGTGTCTGAATGATCAAGGCGGCAACCACATGGATGTTACGGAAGATGTGACCTGTACGCTTCGTGCAGAAGCCCATCATCCGCCGCTTGTTTTTGAGAATCATTCGCAAGATACAAGATACACAGGACCCGTTGAAACTTCACAGACTGTATCTTCCACATTCGGAATGGGCGGCAATAATCAGCCGTTTGTGTTGGAAACACCGAAAACCTTAAAAATCCGCTGTGGCTGTGAGGGAGGCGGTAAAGGCGCGCTTGTACAAGACGACCTTTCCGCAACCTTATCCTGCAATAATGACCAGACTGTGTTTCAGCCATTTGCAAAAGGAACTCGTCCGCATTCGGCAGATGAAGGTCAGGAATGGAAAACTGCCGAAACGGCAAATACCTTAAACACATTTGATATAGGTGAAAGCCGATGTAATGAATTGGCTGTAAAAGTTTGTGAAAAATCGGCGGGCTTTCTTACGGAGCCTTCCGCAAATGCACACGCTCTCGGATATGAGGAAGAAAAAGCGCCTACGCTCCGAGCCGGAACAAGAGCCGCCGCCGTAAAAGCCTACGGCATTTGCTCCAAAGACAGCAATGCTATGAAGTCTGCCAATCCAAACAGTGGATTTTATGAAGCTGATACTTCAAGAACACTTGACGGAAACGGCGGCAACCCGACCTGCAATCAAGGCGGCATTGCCGTGGTCGAGGGAAACGGCAGCCGACCTTCGCATAAAGGTGACGGCTATCGTGAATCCGAAGTTATGTACACATTGAACACAATTGAACAGCACGCCGTAGCTTACGGCATTGACCGAGCCGCTTTCAATCAGGGCAAAAACGCTCTGTACGATTTTGCCGTGGAGCCGGAACTCGAACCGACCATTGTTGCAAAAGGTCCCGGTGCGGTAGCCGAGCCCTGTTCGTTCTATCCGCAGATGAAAGCCGAAAGTCAATGTTTTGTCGAGGGTGTGTCCAATACGATAGTCAACGGGACAAATCCCGGCTATCAGAACGGGGTTATTCAACCACTGTATTCCACAAGCCACTCATCGCATTTTACAAGAGCAAGCGAGAACATTGCAAGCTCGCTTTTGGCAACGGACTACAAAGATCCGCCGCTTGTAAACGACACAAACGGTGTTGATTATATAGTAAGAAGACTGACTCCGACCGAATGCGCAAGACTGCAGGGCTTTCCCGATTGGTGGTGTTCGGATATCGATGCGGCAGAACCTACCGAGGATGATTTGACATTTTGGCGGGAGGTCTTTGAAACGCACCGAAATGTTATAGGAACATCCTCAAAACCGAAAACCGATAAGCAAATCATCAAGTGGCTGAAAGACCCGTATTCCGATAGTGCCGAGTACCGTATGTGGGGAAATGGCATATCGCTGCCGTGCGTAGTATTCGTGCTTTCGGGCATTGCCTATTATGCAGACATTCCCGATTTCCTTCTGTGATCGTAAAATATGTGCGGATATTTTCAACATTTCTTGGTACATATTTTTGAACATTTTACTTGCATTTTATGCCGTTTAGAGTGATTAATGTTATAACAAGAAAAACGAAAGGAGCATTCAAAATGCAAATAAAATACGATTTAACAGGAAAAAAGAGAAAAGATATGGTGCAGGTTATTTCCAAAGCTGCCGATTACGATGCCGGATACCTCGGCGCACCAAGTTTCGCTTACGAAATAGGTGATTTTACTGTAACAAAAGACGGAACGCTTGAATTCAGCGACCGAACCGACAGCGAGATAGTCGAAAATGTTATAGAAACCTTGCGTGAGGCAGGCTTTGAAGCGGAAAACACCGCCGAGAACGAACCTGCGGCAGCCGAAACAGAAACCGAAGAAACCGCCGCCGAGGACGAACCTGCGGCAGACGGAACGGAAACATCAGAAACCGCCGAGCAAAAGCCAACAGCTACCATTGACAAAACAGAAATTGAAACGACCGCCACCGAAGACGACACCTATGAACTTGAAATTTCGATTTCAAGGTCAACACTTACGGACGCACAGCTTGATAACCTCAAGAAACTTGTAGCCTCGAAGGAAGGACTGATAAAGACTGCACTCGGAACGGACAGCATTCCGATAGAAGTGACCGAGGATAAAATAACCTTCCCTTGGTTCCCCGAAACGGACAGAAAATCGGTGATGGCCTACAACCTTTTCATAACCAAGATGTGCGAAATGGCCAAAACTCAAAAACGTGTGACCGCCAAAGCCAAAACGGTCGATAACGAAAAGTACGCATTCCGCTGCTTTTTGTTAAGACTTGGCTTTATCGGCGAAGAATACAAGGCGGCAAGAAAAATACTTTTGAAAAATCTGAACGGTTCTTCGGCTTTCAAAGTGCCAAAGGAGACCGAAGAAGAAGGGAACGGTGAGACGGCATGAAAGTGCTTAATGAAAAAGAACTTGAACGTATCCGCAGGGAATATCCTGCGGGTACAAGAATAAAACTCTTATCCATGCCCGATGATCCTTTGCCGCCGCCTATTGGCTCTTTGGGAACGGTTACGGGAGTGAATTGTTTTGGAGATTTGGAAGTTAAATGGGATTGCGGCAGCAGCTTGAGCGTGATTCACCGTGTAGATCGGGTGGAAAAAATATAAAGTTTTCTGCCCGAATCCCCGTTTTTCACATAAAGTAACCAAATATATGCGTTTATTTTTTGCGCACCCTCGGTCTTATGTAACAACACATTTCCCCGATTATCAAAACTACACCAAACCCACTTAAATATCAGCAAAATCATTGTGTATCCAGCGTATTGATATATTTCCCGAAAAGAGCGAATATGTACACGAACAAGGGGAACACCCCAAAACAAAAAAACGAATTTACGGAGGATACAAAAATGAACGCAAAAACAGAAAGACAGATAGCAGAAATGAAGAACCAGACAATCGGGGTTGAGGTCGAGATGAACAACATCACAAGAAAGATAGCAGCCCAGCTTGCAGCCGAATTTTTCGGCACAGGCAGATACGCAGACACAGCGGCAAGAAACGGCTACTACACTTGGTCAGCTTGGGACGCACAGGACCGAGAATGGAAATTCCAAAGGGATGTGAGCATTGCGGGACCCGATGAAGAAAAATGCGAACTGGTAA
>CANRCU010000110.1 GCA_947629215.1 uncultured Clostridia bacterium | reverse complement strand
CGGCATGGGTATCGGCGGCGGCGCGATACTGATACCCGCGCTTACGCTGCTGCTCGGTCTGGAACAGAAAACGGCGCAGATAATAAATCTTATTTATTTTATACCCACAGCCGCAGCCGCTCTTGTCGGCCATATCAAAAATAAAAGAATAGAAAAAAGCATTTTACCGCCTGTTGTGCTTTGGGGCGTTATAGGCTGTATTATAGGCTCTTTTACCGCAATAAGGCTTGATAATTCGGCGTTAAAAATAATGGGTATAAGAGAGGTCATGCTCGGCAAAAACAAACAGGCATGATATAAAAATAAGGCAGCAAATTTTAATATCGTCTTAAAATTTGCTGCCTGTATTTGTCTATATAACAAGATCAAACGGCCAGTCCAATATACCGCCTATGTCATACACATTTTTATAACCGAGCCTGTCAAGAATTTCCGCCGCCTCCTTGCTGCGTCTTCCGCTGCGGCAATATACAAGAACGAGCTTGTTTTTATCCTCAATTATGCTCTCTGCCGTTTTTTCGACCGTATCAAGAGGTATCAGTACCGAATTGTCTATATAACCCTCGTACAGCTCGTCCTCGTCACGCACATCAACAATATAAATATCGCTGTTTGTATCCATTATCCTTTTTGCCTCGACCGGAGATATTTTCTGCACTTTTATCCCTCATTCCATTTCCAGTTCAACGGGGCAATGGTCGCTGCCAAATACCTCGGTATGTATTCTTGCGTCTTTCAACCTGTCTTTCAAGCCTTCCCCGACTATATAATAGTCGATACGCCAACCCGTATTCTTTTCACGTGCCTTAAAGCGATAGCTCCACCAGCTGTAAACGCCCTCGGTATCCGGGTAAAAAAAACGATACGTATCTATAAAACCGCTGCCGAGCAGTTCCGTCATCTTCCCGCGTTCCTCGTCGGTAAAACCGGCATTTTTTCGGTTTGTTTTGGGATTTTTCAAATCAATTTCCTTATGAGCCACATT
Organism: uncultured Clostridia bacterium; assembly: GCA_947629215.1. Classification (GTDB taxonomy): domain Bacteria; phylum Bacillota; class Clostridia; order Lachnospirales; family CAG-274; genus RGIG4310. The sequence goes on along the minus strand of CANRCU010000110.1, from coordinate 6,461 downwards.
CAGATCACCGCAAAGCACAACAGGCTTTTTTGCATTTAATCCGCACAGATATTCCCTGAAACAGTCCTCCCAGTCCATGCGGTAATCAAGTCTTGTAAGCTCATTCTGCGAATTTGGCGTATAACAGGTAACATAAAAGAAATCCTCAAATTCAAGGGTTATAACTCTGCCCTCGTGGTCATGGCGCTCAATGCCTATGCCGCGGGTAACATTCAAAGGATGCTTTTTTGTAAATACCGCCGTACCCGAATATCCCTTTTTTTCGGCATAATTCCAGTATTGCTCATATTCGGGCAGTTCAAGCTCTATCTGACCTTCCTGAAGTTTTGTTTCCTGCAAAGAAAAAATATCCGCATCCACAGCATTGAAAAATTCCATAAAATTTTTGCCGACGCAGGCACGCAGCCCGTTTACGTTCCAAGAAATAAATTTCATGATATTCCCCTTTCAGCCAATTATTCTGTATTATTCGTACTCAGTTTTTTGTCGAACCAAACCGATCAACGGGCTGCCAAAGCAGCCCGTCAGACCATTATTTGCTTACTTCATAAAGCCTTACCACCGCATACATACCTATCTCATTTGATACGGGTTCGCTTACGGACATAAGCCTATATACATCGTTAAGTTTCTTTTCGCTTATATTTTTGTATTTGAGCGCCGCCTTCAGCATTCTTACCGCATCACTGCCGTAAAGCTGTTCTTCGGGTTTGAACATACCGCCTGCGCCTGTTGCTATACCGATATTTTTTGCCGTCAGTATTTTTTCATAATAACTCTTGCCCTGAGCAACATCGGAAAAGTTATTGCCCACAGTCACATCGGCACCAAGCACATCGACAAGCGCCGATACATATTCCTCTCTTGTAAGTATATCGGCTTGTCCAAGTTTTGCCTCGTCAATATAATTCTTCAGCGTTGCGGAAGAAAATTTCATTGAGTTTACAAACGCTCTTGCAAATGTATCCGCACCGAAAGCGCTGACTTTTGTTCTCTCAACGCCGTTCTTTTTGTCTATGGCATTGAATACCTTGCTGCCGTCCTCGCCGAAGTTTGTATACATCTCGGCTGTCTGTGTATTCATATCCACAAAATACAGCTCGTATTTTACAACAAGTTCTTTGACCGCCTCTGCATATGCCGCATTTCCGTTCACAAATTCACCGTTTTTGAATATGCCGTCGGCAAAAGGTGTTACCATTATTATGACCGCCTTTTTATCGGTCAGCGGCTTGATATAATTGTTATAAAGATAATATTTGAAAGTACCGCTTATTTCTTCGTCGCCGAAAAGCCCCGCATAAGCATCAATACTCTTATCCACGGTAGAATTGTCCCCGTCGGAATGACCGAAACAAAGCATGACATAATCGCCCTCTTTGACCTGTGACATAAACTTTTCGTAGTCCTGTCCGTTCAAAAAGTTCTTAACCGTATTGCCGGCGTTTGTATAGTCTATGACCTTTATCTTATCAACAAAATAGTCTTTCAGCCTGTCTGCCATGCTAACCGACGCAACAATATCGTCCCTGTCGGTTTTGTCAGCCGCCACATCGCCCACAACAAACAGATTTGCCGATTTCATTTCGTCCACACGGTTAACAGACACATTTGATATTTTTGTATCCGACGCAATGGCAATATTCTGGTTTTTCAGAGATTCAGCCATTTTGCTTGCAATAAGATTTGCGCCGAATTTATTGTAATGCGTAAGATCCATTGAACCGTCGGATTTTACATTGTGCAATCCCTGAGTTGTAAGCACACCGTAACTTTCATACAATGACGATGTTATCTCATACATATCTATAAGCGGGCAATCCATTTCCTCAGCTACCTGCCTTACAGCGGCAACATAGCCGTTATCTTCGCCGAAGTGAGGCGTTATTTTGCCCTCGTCATCAAAGAACACACGGCAAACGGGTGTTATTACCACAGGTATCATACCTTTTTCGCGCGCTTTTATGACATATTGTTCATAATACCATTTAAACGTACCCGAATCATACGGATAGAAGGTTTCCGTATAAGGATAGGGATCGTTTTTATAAAAATCATAGATATACTGCGGTGTTTTCGCCTTTACCGCAGGCGTAACGGGATAAATGCCGTTTTCGTCGGGTGTACCAAGCAAAACGGTATGCTCCATCTGCGCCGTATCCGTCATGAGCGAATCATTGTGACCGAACTGTATGAAAAGATAATCACCCGGTCTTGCCTGTGAAAGTATCTCGTCCAATCTGCCCTGATTCATAAAAGAACGCGTACTTCTGCCGCCCTCGGCTTTATTGACGATAACAACATCGTCGTTGAAGTAGTTGCCTATAAATTCGCCCCAGCCGCCTATCGTATTGCTTGCTCCGTAGTCCTTCACCGTAGAATCCCCGGCAAGATAAACACGTACGGCATTTTCGTTCTTAGCGCTGTCGTTGTTTTCAAGGCTCATGGTATCGAGCATCCACTCGTTGCCCTTGCCGATAAATTCCATAAACAGGCTGCCGCCCTCCAAAGGCGCTGTATCTCTTGCATTCAGTCGGCAAAGATTTGCCTCCTGTCCGTCTATGGTAAATGTCGCCGTAAGCGTATCTGCTTTTTTACCGAACGAAATATAGAAAAACGGATTATCCTCTCCGCTGTTTTGCAGCACATTGTTTTTCATTGACGTTTCATCGCTTGCAAGCAGTTTTTCGCCGTCCTCCGTCTTTCTGTACAAATACATTTTAAGACTTTTTGTATTGCTGCCTCTTGCTATATTAAGACGATAACCGACGCCTTCGTTATAGTTAAGATAAATATTTGCGCTATCCTCTGCGCTAAGCCCTGTATTTTCGGGATTAAAACGCATTTTTATATTAAAATTCGGATCTTCGATTTTTGTTTTATAAAGTAACGCCGCAGGGCTGCCGTAATCACAGTCGGCAACGATAAGGCTATTATCGGCTGTTTTTTCGGTCCTCCACGTTCCGGTCGCCTCAAATGCCTTTGTATCCTCGTTAAAACCTGTTTTGATAACGGGTCCTTCGCCGCCGCGAACTATATTGTTATCCCTTATCTCGACACCCTTACCGTATGTGCCGTATGTCGTAGCGGTCGCAGGCTCCACAACAGCCTTGAAACTGCATCCCATATCGCTGCTTTCTATGGTATAACTCTTATAATAATCTCCTACACCTTTTTTTAGAAGCATTTCCTCGCCGTTCTTCACAAGATACCAGCTTATTCTTGCAGCATCGCTGTTGTTGTCGCTGTCAAGCATATAGCTGTAATTCACGGTCATTGTCGTCCCCGGTTCAAAAGTGCTGATATGATCTATCTTTATGTCCTTTATAGTAGGAAATTGCGTTCTCTGTGCCGTTACAGTCACATTTGCGACCGCTTTGAAACCGTTTTCGGTCTGAGCCGTTATTGTGGTACTGCCTTGTGAAACTGCGGTTATCTTTCCGTTTTCGTCAACAACAGCGATGGTTTCGTCACCGCTTGAAAGCGCGGCTTTTCCGTCGCCGATAACAAAGGCGCGGATATTTTCGCTCTCGCCCCGTGGTATGCTCATCTCGTATTTATCAAGCGTTACATCACGGGCAGGCGTTTTTGACTTTTTGGCATCGGCAGGATCCCATTTGTCCGTACCGCAAAGCACCGCATAGGGCGTATATGCCTCGGCCTGTTCGTCGGTAAGCACCGTAACAAGGCTGCTGTCCCTGTTTTTGAGATCGACGGCTCTGCCTTTCAAATCTTTTGTGTTATATTCATAATATCTGACTTTGTTTGTAAGCGTGGTGTTGTCCCATTTGCTGAAACCTGCCGATTTTACAAGCGGAGATACCTTACAGTTTATCAGCACGGTCGACGAACCGAAATTCGGGTAACCCGCATCCGCCTGCCACGGTCTGCCCAAGTCTATTTTTGCCGCAGCGGCGGAGTCCTCGTCAAATTTTTCGTCGGTAGTGAATGTACAGCCGTCAAACACATAACCCGTATTAAAAAGCGTTGTGTTTGCCGCCGTAAAATGCCCGCCGTTATTATAGTAGACCATATGCAGCTCACATTTATCGAAATATGCGGTCGCATCGCCGAAAACAAAATCAACTGTACCCTCTATATAGCAATTTTTTAAATATACTCTTGCAGGATTGGCGCTGCCGTAAACAGTCTGACCCTTTGATGCGCCTTTCAGATAAAGAGTGTCCTGTCTGCCTATAAAAGAACAGTTTTCAAGCACTACCCTATCCGCAAGGCTTTCAAAAGCAACAGCCTGTGACTGCGAAAATTCCGTTCCTATATTGAAAGTATTTCTGAAAATTATATTTTCAGCCGAAAAGCCGGTTGCCTCGGCTGTTACCATGACCGTGGCGGACTTTTCGGTACCGAGGTTTTTCTCAGGGTCGGTATGACCGCTGCCCCTGTCGTATGTGATAATGACTTTTTTGTTTTTGTCGCTGCTGACAAATCTGATATTTGGCTTATCCACAACAACAGGTTCTTCATATACGCCCGGATGTATGGTAATAACAGCGCTCTGACCTTTCGACACGCTGTCCACCGCCTGTTGTATCGTCTTGTATCCGCCGCTGCCGACCGTGATATTTATACTGTCGGCCGAATATGCGGGAAAACAAAAAACAGACATGGTGATAATACCGCTCATAATACCCGAAATCAGTTTTTTTATCTTCATTCTTTATCTCCTTTCCGATACATATAGGTTTTGCTTACAAAAAAGATTCTCCCCGTATATCCGAGGAAATATTCAGAAATTCAGCCACGGTTTTCCCTATATCGCTGTAAGTTTTTCTTGTGCCGATATTTCCTTTTATGCCGCCGCCTATGCCGAGAATAAACACATACTCCCTTGAATGGTCGGTAGATAACGTTGTGGGGTCGCAGCCGTGGTCTGCCGTGATTATCAGCAGATCGTCTTTGTCGAGCGCATCCAATATCTCGGGCAGCTTATTGTCAAAATATTCCAAGGCGGATGCAAAGCCCTTTACGTCATTCCTGTGACCGTAAAGCATATCCGTATCCACAAGATTTGTAAATATCAGCCCGTTTATGTCGCTGCGCATAAGTCTTATGGTTTCTTCTATACCGTTGGCATTGCCGTTTGTCGGGATATGCTCGGTTATGCCCTGCCCTGCAAATATATCGCGTATTTTCCCAACAGCCTTTACTTGCATGCCTGCGGCTTTTACACTGTCAAGCAGAGTGTTACCGACAGGCAAAAGCGAATAATCGTGCCTTTCCGATGTACGCACAAAGCTGCCCTCCTCGCCCTCGAACGGTCGGGCAATAACTCTTGCAACACCGTGTTCGCCCTGCAAAAGCTCACGTGCGATCCCGCAGTATTTGTAAAGTTTTTCCAGCGGCACAACGCTTTTATGCGCAGCTATCTGAAAAACGCTGTCCGCCGAGGTATAGACAATGGGAAAACCCGTTTTTAAATGCTCTGCGCCAAGTTCTTTTATTATTTCCGTACCCGAAGCGGGATAATTGCCAAGTGTACCCGTGCCTATACGTTTTTCAAATTCTTTTATGAGTTCTTTCGGGAAACCGTTCGGATAAGTCGGGAACGGCTGCTGCAAGCAAAGTCCGGCTATTTCCCAATGGCCTGTCGTTGTATCTTTGCCCTTTGACATCTCAGCCGCCTTTCCGTAAAAGCCGAGCGGTTCGGCTGTTTTTTCAAAAAGATTTCCGCAGTCCTCTATATTGCCAAGACCCATACGGCACATATTAGGCAATTCCAGTTCGGGGCATTTTTCCTTTATGTGCATAAGAGTATTACTGCCGCTGTCGCCGTATTGTTCGGCATCGGGCAACTCGCCTATGCCCGTACCGTCCAGTACAATAATTATTGCTTTTTTCATACCATTCTCCTCTCCGTCATGTGCTTAGAAGTCTTTCCGCATTCTTAAAGAAAATATTTTCTTTATCGGCATCGCTTATCCTTTCGCTTTCAATAGCGGCTATATACATATTGCAGTTGCATATAGGAAAATCCGAACCGAAAATAAATCTTTCGCTGCCCACCTGAGAAATACCGTATTTGATAAGCCCCCAACGGAAAATGCCCGTTCCGCTGAGATCCAGGTAATAATTTGGATACCTTATCATACGCTCAAGATGACGCAGAAAACACGCTTTGTCATTAGGGTGCGCCGCAACAAACTTAATATCGGGGAAAGCCTTGACAGCAGCCTCCATGCCCTCCTCGTCCATTGTGTGCATGGATACGCAGCTGAACCCAAGCTCATGTATACAACCGTATATTTCGTGCATGGCATCGGTGTAATAGTTTTCCCAACCCATAAAATACGGCACAAGCTCGCCGACCATTTTTATACCCGCCTTACGGGCCTTTTCAAGTTTGCTGCCCGCCGCCTCGCCGGCTATGACAAGGGTGGTTTTTGCCGTGACCGAACTCTGGCACTCGCCGCCGCGCTCTTCGATGAGCTTTTGCGCTTGGC
>CANRCU010000109.1 GCA_947629215.1 uncultured Clostridia bacterium | reverse complement strand
GATCGCCTTTCTGATATTGTTTTCGCTTGCGTTTATATTTATGCTCAAAGAGGCTGAGTTTAGCAATACCGAAGTTGCCGTGTCATATTTTTTGCTGATATTTTTACTCAGTTCAAGCCAAAAACTCAGGGAAATATTCTGGGGACACACAATATATTACAGTTTAGGGCTTTTGTTTTTGTTTACGGGGCTGGCACTGTTGTTCGGTATTATAAGAAAAGCTCTGAAAAAAAATTTCGGCATGGGTTTCAAGGCAAGGCTTTATGCGTTTTGCGTGTTGTGCCTGCTTTCTTCGCTTAACGGTACTCAGGCGCTGGCGCTGTTTGTTCTTCCTGTTATAGGCGCTGTTTTGGGGTATGTAATATTTGATTTTGATAAAAAATTTTCTTCAAAGCAAATATTTATAATAATATTACTGGTTGTTGTAACAGCGATATGCGTAGGCAACGGCATTATTCTCGGCAAGTATCTGGCAAAGGGTATAACCGCGGGTTATGAGGATGCATATTCGGTATTTACCGCATCTTCGGAATGGAGCAAAAATGCGGGCAGGCTGCTGCCGGAATTGCTTATGCTTTCGGGTGTGGATATTGAGTTGGGCGACAAGCTTGCCGATATTGGTTCTGCAATAAACATAATAAAGATATTTTTTGTTCTGGTCGTTGCCGTGCTGCCGATATACCGCATATTTACATATGAAAAAATGAAGCATTGGCAGACAAAAATGTTCTTCCTTGCGCATTGGGTCTGCACGGTGTTCATATTGGTGGGCTGGATATTCGGGATGCTCAGTGATGCAAACTGGCGGCTTATTCCGTGTTTATGTACGGCTTATATATTTTTTATGATGTTTGTAAAAGAGCTGTTCGAGGGGAAGAAATATTTGCGCCTTGGTGTCATGCTTACGCTGACGGCTGCTGTTTGCGCCGTAAGTTCGATGATAGGACTGATAGGTCTGGATGCGGATTTTTCGGAGTGTGAAAGCGCCAAAAAAATAGAGCTGCTCGAAAAATACAACTGTAAATACGGTTATGCGTCATTCTGGAATGCAAATATGCTGACTGTGCTGTCGGATGATAAGATAAAAACAAGGAACATAGACATAAACAACGGTGAAATTATACAAAGTACTTATCAGACCGAAAAAAGCTGGTATGAAGAACAGGAAGGTACAGACGAATATTTTGTGCTGCTCACATCCGATGAATATTATAATATAAGAGATAATAATCCCGATCTTATAGCCGATGCCAAAAATATATATCCGGAAGAAAACAACTTATATATTATGATATTTGACCACAATATTTTTTGACGGCTGAAAATCAATAACAAGCGGAGGCGGTTCTGATGAAAAAGAAAATAACAACACCCATAACAAAAGAAAAAGTAAGGGAGCTGAAAGCGGGCGACAGCGTTGAGATAAGCGGTATTATTTACACCGCAAGGGACGCAGCGCACAAAAGAATGCTCGAAAACTATGAAAAAGGTATTGCCTTGCCGATAGCTCTAAAAGATGCGGCTGTTTATTTTGCGGGTCCCGCACCTGCAAAGCCCGGTGAGCCGATAGGCTCTGTCGGTCCGACAACAAGCTATCGTATGGATGCATATTCTCCAAAGACCATGGAACTCGGGCTGACCTGTATGATAGGCAAGGGCGCAAGGAGCCGGGAGGTTATAGAGTCGATGAAGAAAAACACCGCCGTTTATATCGGGGCTGTCGGCGGCGCGGGCGCTCTTATAAGCGAATGCGTAAAAGAATGCCGGCTTGTCGATTATGAGGACCTTGGTTCGGAGGCTATATACGAATTGAAGGTCGAAAACTTCCCCGGTATTGTTATAATAGACTGCGAGGGCAGAAATCTTTACGAAACAGAGCCCGAAAAGTACCGCAAACAAACATAAAAGACCTTTTCCGGACAAAATTCACATCAAAAAATTAGAAAAATAAGAAAAATAAGGAAACAAAACATACGGGTCTGGTATGGATAAGTACCTAAAGCCGTGACGGACTGTTTCAGAAATGTTACATTATTACACAAAACGCCGTTGGATTTTAGCCGCGTTTCAGTAATAACTCACAATTATTACATAAATATCAGAAATATTACAGCTGTCTAACAAACAACAAAAAGGTCTTGCATTGCGTAAAAAAAAGTGTTATATTGAATTCAAGCAAAACAAAAGAACAGATATGGACTTAGATTGATTTAATATTACAAATGTTACAATAATGTTACATTTTAAAAAGTCTGTTGACTGAAGGATTTTGTGGTGCTATAATGGTAAACGATGAGAGGTAAGAAATATAAAACCTCTGCACAACTTTTTCAAATTTTTAAGGAGGACATGAAATGAAAAGAAAAATTGCTATTATGTTAGCAGCAGTTATGACAACTGCTATGCTTCCTTTAAATGTAATGGCTTATTCAACAAACTCTGTTGATTCTCTTATTACAGCTAAGGAAGATGAAGTATTTACAGCTTATCTTAAAATCGAGCCTAAGAGTGCAGTTGCATCGGGCAGCTCGATCGTCATTGACATCAACAACGCTGAGTTTGATGAAAATGATTCTGTAATACCTTACACATCGGGTAGTAGAACTTATGACGAGGTTATCTCGGATATCGCTAGAAGCGTAGGTACAAGTGACAGCAGCAGCGCTTATAACAGAGCTGTAACAGATGCTCTTACTAAAGCAATGGGCGTTAACACAGATGAGATCCCTTACGCTATCGAATACATCGATAAGCACAGCATTGAAGTTAAGCTTGCTCCTCTTACCAGCAGCGCAGCTGACAACAGTGGTGTAGTTTCTACCGGTAAGCCTTTCTACCTTATTCCTATCAAGGCTGAGGTTACAAGCGACGAAGAAGATTATGTAACGATCGATATCGACAACAACGAATCTTCTATCACATCTGTAGACGGTCTTAGAATCGCTAAGACAGCTTCCGAAAACGGCAGCACAACAACAACCGTTGGTGAAGTTAAGAAGGGTACAGATACAATCGAAATAGATGACATCACGATCAAAGAGTCTGTTAAAGGCACATTTGAGCAGGGTACAGTTAAGGTTAGACTTAACGGTGGTTTCACAATCGCTGATGTAACAAAGAATCCTATAACTATTTCTGCAGGTCAGAACCTTGATCATGCATATGATGTAAAGATCAAAGCATCCGATGTTGATGATAGCGACAGCTACTTCACATTCGACATTCCTGCTGAATGGACAAACACACAGAAGATTTCTTCTATCAAGATCTCCGGTCTTGTTGTTGAACCTGAAGACGAAGACAAAAACTGGGGCGACATCAGCTTAACAGTTAGCGGCAGCGGCGCAGGTATCACAAAAGAAACTATCAAAATCGGTGAAAGAGTTGACTTCGGTTTTGAAATGACAGTTCTTGATGAAGTTCCTACAATCGTTGCAGGTAGAACATGGCTTGCAAACAATGACCTTGACGAAGATGACTTTGAAACAGCAACTGTTGAATTCAAAGAAACTTCCAAGGACACATGGATCGACAGCCGTAAGCTTGAATTCTCCGTTCCCGAGGGTGTTAAGATCGTTGACGTTGAGTTTGACGAGTATGAGCAGATGAAGGAAGGCGAATTTGAGGATAAGGCAGAGATCACAGGTGACGGTACTATCCTTAAGATAAACAAAGCTGACAAGAACAACAGCTATGTTGATACAGACGAAGACGACGAAGACGGCGCTAAGTTCGAAATGAACCTTTACCTTTCTATCGACGCTGACTTCTCCGGTGATGTAACACTTTCTGTTGCAGGTGCTGGTCTTGCAGCTGATACACTTGACGATGTAACGATCGCTCAGGCTATTACACCTATCACTGTTGAAACAAATACTACAAGCGTAAACATGGGTTATCAGATCTTTGATGCTGCTGATATTACTATCACAGAGGCTCAGGACGGTATCCTTCTTGATGACGAATCTGTAGAGATTAGCTTTGATAACAAGAAGTTCGGTAACGGCGAATTAGGTTTCAACGACAGCGATGTTGAATATGCTATCGACGGCGAACTTGAAATAGATAACTTTGAAGTTAACGGTGGTGCTATCACATTTGATGTTGACAGAACATCTTATACAGAGCCTTCTTCAATCACAATCTCTAATGTAACTGTTGGTACAACACGTTCCGTACCTTATGGTTCATATGACCTTAAAGTTGGCGGCGAAGCTATCATAAACAACTACAAAGATAAGATCGATGACGTTTATGACTTCCCTGCAGTTGACGGTATCAACGAAGATACAGAAGATGCAGCTTACTTCGATACAACAGATGGTTACAGCTTTGACAACTATGTAGACATCGTTACAGAAGCCGGTACTCTTGACGGTGTTGTAGAAGTTACTATCGGCGAAAAGACTATCGTTGTTAACGGTGAGTCCGTAGATATGGACGTTGCAGCTTATATCCAGACAAGCAGCAACTCTACAATGGTTCCTTTAAGATTTGTATCTCTTGCGCTCGGTGTTGATACAGCTAACGTAGCAACAGCTGATGAAACAAGCAAGATCGCTTGGGACGCTAACAGCAAGACTGCAACTATCCTTTACGCAGCCGGTAACGGTCAGAAGATAATTCAGTTCCAGGCTGGCAGCAACTACATGATAGTTGACGGTACTTCAATTCCTATGGAATACGGCGTTGTAGCTGAAATCGTAGATAACAGAATGTTCGTACCTTTCAGAGCTCTTGGTCAGGCACTTGGTGTAACAGTTGACTGGGATGCTGAAACAAGAACAGCTATCTACAACAAGAGATAATTTAAAAGGTTTGAGTTTAGCTCACACTAATTAAATAAATACCGGAAAGGCTTCGATTATTCGGAGCCTTTCTTTTTTACAGATCGGGTGAGGTCTATGTATTCATACAGCACTGAAATATGGATTATCTTCTTTTTTATATACAGCTTTATCGGCTGGCTATATGAGGAGATATTTTTTTTGATAAAAGAAAAGAAATTAGTGAACCGTGGTTTTATGCACGGTCCGTTTTTGCCCATATACGGCGTGGGTGCTATATTGATATTGTTTGCGGTCATGCCTGTAAGCGATAAATGGCTGCTTGTTTTCATTTTTGGCGGGGCGGCTGCAACACTGCTGGAGTTATTCACAGGTCTTGCCATGCAATGGCTTTTTCATGTCAGATATTGGGATTATACGGGTTATTTTATGAATTATAAGGGGCATATCTGCCTTTTTGCAACGGTGGTATGGTGCATAGCCTCCGTATTGCTGGTGAATTTTGTGCAGATACCGCTTGGTAATTTTCTGACAGGGCTTAACAGCAAGGTCGTTTATTTTGTTGCGCATATATTTTCAATATGTTTTGCGGCGGATTTTGCTTTGTCATTCCGTGAGGCGATGGATTTCAGAAAAATTCTGGATACGCTTACTGCCGATAATGAAGAGTTGGCAAGAATTGTTGCCGAGCTGAACGCAAAGAAAGCGGAAATAGAGGCTGCCGTCAAAGAATTTGAGGCTAAGAAGGAACAATTTGAGGCGGATATATCCGAAATTAAAGACAAGGTCGAATTTGGTATAGAAAAAATGAAATTCAATACCGAAAGCAATGTCGAGGCGCTTATGATGAAAGCCGAAGTCAAAGCTGAGAAATTCAAAGCTAAGGCGGAAGAACGTGCGGACAGGTTCAGACAGCAAACAGAACTTTTTAACGAAGAAAGCAACCGCCTTAAAGAATATCTTGAGGAACATAAACAGCGTATGCGTATACATATGCGAAGTATAGACTATTCATCAAATTTTGACAGAATAAGACTTATATTGGAAAGAAATAACATCGCTGCCGTGGAGAGCCATAAAAAGGCGCTTGAACAGCTGAAAGAACAGATAAAAAAACATATAAAAGACTGAGAAAAATAATGACTGCCGCAAATGTATCATCATTTGCGGCAGTCTGTTTTTAATACCAATCGTGTTTTTCGTTTTTGTCAAGAGCCGATATTTCGGACATTTCTTCGTCTGTCAGCTCAAAATCGAATATATCTAAATTTTCGGCTATATGTTCGGGGTTTGACGAACCGGGTATAACAATGACGCCCCTTTGCAGATCCCAGCGCAGAATGACCTGTGCGGAAGAAACATTATGCGCTTTGGCTATCTTTGTTATTGTTTCGTTTCCGAGCAGCTCGGAGGTATAGCCTCTGCCGCCGAACGGATACCAACCCTGCACAACAATGCCTTTTTCCTGTATGAAAGGTATTACATCGCTTTCCTGATAAAACGGGTGTATTTCGTTTTGCACAAGGGCAGGCATAATATCTATTTGCGGAAGAAAACTCTGCAATTCCTCCACATACCAGTTTGAAAGACCGAGCGAGTGTATTTTTCCCTCCGAAACAGCCTTTTCCATTGCCTTATATGCTTTTACATCGTTTTCTCCGGGGTGGTGCAGCAGCATCATATCTATATAACCTATGTCAAGTTTGTCAAGAGCGTCTTGTATAGCTTTTTCGGGGTTTGAAAACTGCTCTCCGGGATAAATTTTTGTTATAACAAAAATATCTTCGCGCGGTATGCCCGAATCACGCACAGCGCGGCCGACAGCCGCTTCGTTACCGTACATATAGGCGGTATCTATAAGGCGTCCGCCGTGTTCAAGCAGCGCTTTGACCGAGTTATAGCACTCCTCGTCGCTCAAACTGTATGTGCCAAGCCCGACTATGGGCATTTCGTAACCGCTGTTTAGCAGGACCGTGCGTGTTTCAAAGTCAAATTTTCCGACTTCTTTAAAAATATTTGATGATTCAAGATAGTTTTTCATATCGTCTTTGGTCGCATCGGCTGCAAATCTCTTGCCTTTGAACCATTTTGCATTAGGCGCAAGCGCGTGCAGCTCTTCGTCGCTTGTACCTATATCGCTTGAATGAGAGGTGCAAAACGGCAGGATATTTTTACCCGAAAAATCGTAACTTTCCAAAAAAGTGCTGATTATCCTCGGAGCTTGAGAATGCCATATGGGGTAGCCTAAAATTATTGTATCATAGTTTTCCATATTTTTTACACCTCCGGATATTTCGGGGCGGGCAGAGAGGTCGTTTTGTTCTCTGTCTGCGCGGCAGTCGGTGTAATATGCAAGGTCGGCTTTTGTATAAGGCTCTTTCGGCACAATTTCGTATATATCGGCATTGAGTATTTCAGCCGCATATTCCGCCTTGCTCTTTGTCGTTCCCGAACATGAAAAATATACCACAAGCGTGCTTTTTTTCTCTGTTTTTTCGGCAGGCGTTTTATAGCTGTTGTCCAGCACTTTCTGAAGTATTGCAGCCGAATCCGCCGCTTTAAGTTCACCGTCAAGGTCTGCATCTACAAATTTCATATAGTCTGTTTCCTGCTCTATCGGCATGGTATACGAGTTTTTAAGCACTTTCTGAAGTACAACGGAAGAATCGTTTGCACTCAGCACACCGTTGTTGTCGGCATCGCCGTAAACTATAGTGTCGGCGCTGACAAGAGC
>CANRCU010000108.1 GCA_947629215.1 uncultured Clostridia bacterium | reverse complement strand
GGGGATATCCAAAGATGATATCGGCAGGGAAAAGTTCCTGGAGTATGTGTGGGACTGGAAGAAACAGTACGGTGGCCGAATCGTAGATCAGTTAAAGAAGATTGGTTCCTCCTGTGACTGGGACAGAGAGCGTTTTACCATGGACGAGGGCTGTTCCCGGGCTGTGAAGGAAGTTTTTGTCAAACTCTACAACAAGGAACTCATTTATCGGGGCGAGCGGATTATCAACTGGTGTCCCAAGTGCCTTACCTCCATCTCCGATGCGGAAGTGGAACACGAAGAACAGAAGGGCGGCTTCTGGCATATAAAGTACCCTATAAAAGGCACAGATAAATTTCTTGAATTTGCTACCACACGTCCCGAGACCATGCTTGGCGATACGGCTATTGCCGTAAACCCAAATGACGACAGATACAAAGATATTGTCGGCGGCGTTTGCGTTATACCTTTTGTCGACAGAGAGATACCTATAATTGCGGACGATTATGTGGATATGGAATTCGGTACGGGCGTTGTTAAGATAACCCCTGCACACGACCCCAACGATTTTGAAGTGGGCGAAAGACATAATTTGCCAAAAATAAATATATTGAACGACGACGGTACAATAAACGAAAACGGCGGCAAATTCTGCGGTATGGACAGATATGCCGCAAGAGAGCAGATAATAAAAGAACTTGACGAAATGGGTCTTTTTATCAAAAAAGAGGACATTACCCATGCCGTGGGTACGCATGACCGCTGCGGCAGCGTTATTGAGCCGCTCATCAAAAAACAGTGGTTCGTAAAAATGGAAGAACTTGCCAAACCTGCGCTTGACGCATATTATAAGGGCGAGCTGAAATTTGTGCCGGAGCGTTTCGGCAAGATATATACACATTGGCTTGAAGATATACACGATTGGTGTATTTCGCGTCAGTTGTGGTGGGGTCACAGAATACCGGCATATTATTGCAGCTGCGGGGAAGTCATTGTAAGCAAAGATAAGCCCGAATGCTGCCCCAAGTGCGGAAATAAAGAACTCAGACAGGACGAAGATTGTCTGGATACCTGGTTCTCGTCTGCGCTCTGGCCGTTCTCAACGCTCGGCTGGCCGAACGATACACCCGAATTAAGGCATTTTTACCCGACAAGCGTGCTTGTTACTGGCTATGATATAATTTTCTTCTGGGTAGTAAGAATGGTATTCTCGGCTATGGAGCAAATGGGCGAAGTACCGTTCCGCACGGTGCTTATACACGGCCTTGTGCGTGACAGTCAGGGCAGAAAGATGAGCAAATCCCTGGGCAACGGCATAGACCCGCTTGAGATAATAAAGAAATACGGCGCCGATGCTCTGCGTCTTACGCTTGTGACGGGCAATGCTCCCGGAAATGATATGCGTTTTTACGACGAACGTGTCGAAAACAGCAGAAACTTCGGCAATAAGCTCTGGAATGCCGCAAGGTTCGTTATGATGAATTTAGGCGATGACGAGCCGGAAAAAGGCGCTCTTATCCCTGCCGACAAATGGATAATAAGCAAGGCAAATACGCTTGCAAAAGAAGTGACCTATAATTTGGATAATTTTGAATTGGGTATAGCCGTTCAGAAAGTATATGATTTTATCTGGGACGAATATTGCGACTGGTATATAGAAATGGTGAAGCCAAGACTTTACAACAAAGAGGACCCGACCCGTCAATCTGCTTTGTGGACTTTGAAAACGGTGCTTATATCCGCTTTGAAACTGCTTCACCCGTTTATGCCGTTTATTACAGAGGAGATATTCACATCGCTGCAAAATGACGAAGAAACCATTGTCCTTTCAAAGTGGCCCGAATACAGCGACGAAAATAATTTTGAAGCGGATGAAAAGGCTATCGAAAGGATAAAAGATGCAGTTAAGGCAATACGTAACCTCAGAACGGGTATGAACGTTCCGCCGAGCAAAAAGGTCAAGGTCAGCGTTGTCAGCGAAAATGCCGAAGTACGCGATACGTTTGAAACGGGCAAGGTGTTCTTTGCTTCACTTGCTTATGCAAACGAGGTGGCTGTTCAAGCCGATAAGACGGGCATAGGCGAAGATGCCGTATCAACGGTCATACATGACGGTGTTATCTATATGCCGTTTGCCGAGCTTGTGGATATAGAGAAAGAAAAAGAACGTCTTGCAAAGGAAAAACGCCGCCTCGAAAGCGAAGTAGAGCGTGTCGAGAAAAAACTTTCCAATGCGGGTTTTGTTTCAAAAGCGCCTCAGAAAGTTATTGACGAGGAAAAGGCAAAACAGGTCAAATATGCTCAGATGCTTAAAACGGTCGAAGAACAGCTTGCTAATTTACAATAAACAGCTTGTCCTGCGGTTTTTAGTCTGCGACGCTTTAAGTTAGTTTTACAAATGAAGTTTTTGACAGTCAGAGGGTGTTACAAAGCAACACCCTCATTGTTATCAAATATAAACTCATATACGGTATATATGAAAAAATTTTCGGCGGCTATGCGGCTTTTTCTTGAATGCTCATTTTTTATGTGGTATAATAAAAACAGTTGTCGCAGGCAATGACTTTCAAAAGGAATGATCCCAAATGACACTTCAGCAATTGAGATATGCTATAACCATAGCCGACAGCGGTTCCATGAACGAGGCGGCAAAACATCTTTTTATTTCGCAGCCCGGGCTTTCCGGTACTATACGAGAGTTGGAAAACGAGTTGGGCATAGACATTTTTCTGCGTTCAAACCGCGGTATAGTCATCACGCCCGAAGGCGAGGAATTTTTGGGTTATGCCCGCCAGGTCTGCGAACAGTATGCTTTGCTTGAAAACCGCTATGCAGGCAAAAAAACAAAAACGAAGGCAAGGAATTTTTAAGCTATGCAAGGCAAATGACAGAATTGAACAAAATGATATGTGATCGTTATAAAAATAAATATGTGAAGAAAAAGTTTTCAGTATCCATGCAGCATTATTCTTTTGCATTGAAAGCCTTTGTCGAAACGGTGAAACAAGTCGGTATGGAGGAATATGAGTTTGCCGCTTACGAAACACGCACTTATGAGGTCATCGATGCCGTAAAGACATTCAAAAGCGAGCTTGGCATTATTTATATAAACGATTTCAACAGCCGTGTCATAACAAAGCTGCTCGGTGAAAACAGCCTTGAATTTATACCGCTTTTTGACTGTGATACCTATGTTTATCTGTGGTCGGGGCATCCGCTTGCAAAAAACAAAACAATAAGTATGCTTCAGCTTCAGGATTATCCTTGCCTTTCGTTTGACCAGGGGCAGAACAACAGTTTTTATCTTGCCGAAGAAGTCAAAAGCACCTATGAATACAGACGTATAATAAAGGCAAACGACCGCGCGACCATGTTAAACCTTATGATAGGTCTTAACGGCTTCACCCTTTGTTCGGGTATAATATGCTCGGAACTGAACGGTGACGATTACTGCGCTGTGCCGCTTGAAGAAAACGAAAAAATGACTATCGGCTATATCAAACGAAAAGGCAGCTCGATAAGCCCGATAGCGGAGATATATATAGACGAACTCAAAAAATACGCAAAAGCGCTTTAGCGGGCATAATAAAACGGAAACCGCTTTTACAAAACAAGAACGGAGGTAAAATCATGAGAACAGATGTTTATCAACTTACAAAAAATACCGCAAGCCTTGGCTTTATACTTGACGAGGCTGAAAAAGCCGCCGCTTTCGGCGAACTGAACAACAAACAGGCTATAAGATTAAGGCTGCTTGCCGAGGAACTCATCGGTATGCTGCCCGAATTGCTTGAATATTGCAAGGCGGAGTTATGGATAGAGAACGAAGGCAAAAAATACGAGCTGCACGTTTCCGTTACTTTGGAGGATATTCTTTCCGCCGACAGGGAAAAATTGATGGAAATTTCCACATCGGGCAAAAATGCCGCTGCAACGGGCATTATGGGTAAGATACGTGCCGCTGCCGAAACAATGATAGTGGATTATCTTACATTGCCTGCGGGAGCATATTGTGATTACTATACAATGGTATGCTCGCAGAACCCTATTATTACTCTAATGCCTGGGCTTTGAGCCAGTATAAAGAAACTGCCAAGGAAGACGAAAACGCTTGGGACGAACTTGAAAGGTCAATTATCGCAAACCTTGCCGACGATGTTGTTGTGGGTATAAAGGGCAAAAAAGTCGATATAGTTGTAAAAAAAGATTTCGACAAAAATTGAAATAATAAATTCGGGACAATGCTCTTTTTGGAATAGGAGTTGGTAATTTGGTCTTAATGATAATAAAAATGTCGCTGATAACGGCGCTTTATGTTGCCCTTACGGCGGCGTTGTGGCTGTGGGTGCATGGCAGGCAGACAAAGCTTACAAATGCAAAAAGACTGCTCATAGGTGTGCTTTACGGCATCTGCGCCATTCTTTCCACTCATTTCGGTGTCGTTTATGAAAAAATGGCTTTGAATGTCCGCGATATTGCGCCGTTTGCGGCAGGTCTTTTCTTTGACCCCATATCGGGTATAATAGCGGGTCTTGTCGGCGGTATCGAGCGTTATATAGCAGGCACATATTTTGGCGTCGGCTCATACACAAGGATAGCTTGCAGCATTTCGACCTGTCTTGCGGGCTTTATTGCGGCAGCTTTGAATATAAAAATTTTCAGGGGCAAAAAACCGTCCCCGTTCTATGCCTTTTTTCTTGGTGCGGTAATAGAAGTCTTTCATATGTATGCGGTCTTTATAACTCACCGTGACGATATGAACACCGCCTTTGATGTGGTGCATACCTGCGCCATACCCATGATAATTTTTACGGGCATAGGTCTTTGCGTTTCGGCTTTGGTGCTGCTTGCATTGAGCGGCAGACTTAAAGGAAGGCTTCATAAGCCCAACGATGACGAGCTGCCTATAAGCGTCAGATTCCAGATATGGCTTTTTATATGTATAATGGTCATGCTTGTCTTTACATTTGCTTTTTCGTATTCCATGCAGACCAGAACGGAATTGCAGAATGTGAAAAATACAATGAGCATAAATTCGGGTGACGCCAAAAACGCATATGATTATATGCAAAAGGACTATGACGAATTACAGGCCCTTATAAAAGAACAAACGCTCAAAACGGCTCATGCAGTTGCGCACAGCGTTGACAACTTAGGCGGCATAAACGGCGCGCAGCTTGACGAGCTGGAGGAAATGCGCGATATATACGGTCTTTATGAAATAAATGTCATACGTAACGACGGAACGATAATAAGCTCTACAAATCCGCTTAATATCGATTACGACATGAATGATTCCGCGCAGTCAAAACCGTTTATGGAACTTTCGGACGGCGATACCGAAGAGCTTGCGCAGGATTTTATGCCCATAGGCCGTGACAGCAGCATTTCGCTGATGTATGTCGGTGTAAAATGCAGCGACGGTATCATACAGGTCGCACTTGACAACAACGCTTTGGAAAAATACGGCAGCGCCCGTGAATACGACTCCATGTTCGGCAACAGGCGTGTCGGCGAAAGCGGCGAAATATCCATAGTCGACCCAGACGGCAATATGATATTCGGCAGCGAAAAGGGTGAGAACCTTGCCGACTTTGGTATACGGGAACTGCCGAAGGACGAGTCCGTAACTTATTTTGAAACGGACGAAAAATACTGCCGGTTGGAAATTTTTGCCGACGGTTTCGGCGTGCTTGCCTCAATGCCGCTGAAAGAGGTCTACCGCGGAAGAAATTCGGCTGCTTATGAAACGGCTTTTGCGGATATACTGTTGTTCACGGCGGTATTTTTGCTGATATATATACTGGTACAAAAAATAGTCGTAAACAATCTTGACCGTATAAATGCGTCACTTGCCAAAATAACAAAGGGCAACCTGAACGAGGAAGTCAATGTCCGCTCTTCAAGCGAGTTTGCCTCACTTTCGGACGATATAAACCTGACGGTCAAGGCTTTGAAAGGCTATATAACCCAAGCCGAAAAACGTATGGAAAAGGAGCTGGAGTTCGCCTATGAGATACAATCGGCGGCTCTGCCTAAAAATTTTGATTTTCCGCGCGACGAATTTGAGCTTTTTGCCTTAATGGAACCCGCAAAGGAAGTAGGCGGCGATTTTTACGACTTTTTCTTTGTGGATAAAAACAGGCTTGCTATGGTCATCGCCGATGTTTCGGGCAAGGGCATACCTGCGGCGCTTTTTATGATGCGCAGCAAAACGACCATAAAGAACCTTGCGGAATCCGGCAAGACGCCGAGCGAGATATTTGCCAAAGCCAACGACCTGCTTTGCGAAGGCAATGATGCCGACATGTTTGTTACGGCATGGATAGGCATAATAGACCTTGAAACGGGTAAGATGCAATGCGCTAACGCAGGGCATGAATATCCCGCAATAATGCATAAAAACGGCGAGTGGGAGCTTTACAAAGATAAACACGGTCTTGCGCTTGCTGCCATGGAGGGCATGCCCTTCAGAGAATACGAGCTGAAGTTGGATGTCGGCGATAAACTGTTTGTATATACCGACGGTGTTCCCGAGGCAATAAACGAAGATACCGTGCAGTTCGGCACAGACGAAATGCTTCGCGGGCTTAATGCAGGCAAAGTAAGAAAGATGAAAGACCTGCTGCCTTTTGTGAGAAAACGTATAACAGGCTTTATCGGCAATGCCGATCAGTTTGATGATATAACGATGCTTGGGTTTGAACTGAAGCATTTATGCGAAACGGAACAATAAAGGGGGTATGCTTTATGAATACACTTGAAACAGAGGCAAAAATCGAAAATCTTGATACCGTCAACGATTTTATTGCGGATAATCTCATGGGCTGCCCCATGAAGCTGCTTATGCAGATAGACCTTGTTGTTGAGGAAATTTTTGTAAATATAGCAAATTATGCTTACGGGGATAAGAACGGCAAGGTTTGGATAAGCTGTGAACTTGACAGCGAAACAAATATGCTGACGATAGTTTTTGAGGATAAGGGCATACCCTTTGACCCGCTCTCCAAAGACGACCCCGATATTACTGCCCCTATTGAGGAAAGACCTATAGGCGGTTTAGGTATTTTTATAACAAAAAAACTTATGGACGAAGCGACATACAAAAACGAGAAGGGGAAAAATATCCTGAAATTGGTGAAAAAATTATGAATATGTAAAACAAACGCAAATGAGCCTGCATAGTAGCCGTAAACGGAAGAACGCAGGCTCATACCGTGTTGTTTGGGAGGTATTATGTGGGACAATATAAATAATATCTTAGTGAAAATAAACGATATAGTCTGGGGTCTGCCGCTGATAGTGCTGATACTTGCGGGCGGTATATTCCTGACGATACGTATAAAAGCTTTGCAGATACGCAAATTGCCGCTTGCAATAAAGTATATGTTTTCAAACGAGGATGACGGGGAAGGCGAGGTCACATCATTCGGCGCGCTTTGTACGGCGCTTTCGGCTACTATCGGAACGGGAAACATTGTGGGAGTCGCTACCGCAATTGCGGCAGGAGGTCCGGGCGCGCTGTTCTGGATGATAGCCGCCGCGCTTTTCGGAATGGCTACAAAATATACGGAGGGCTTTCTGGCAATTCGGTACAGGACCCT